>NZAZ01000025.1 GCA_002686255.1 Rhodospirillaceae bacterium | reverse complement strand
GCGCTATGACAAGCGCGACGACAACTATCTCGCTTCCGTTAAACTCGCTTCATTGCGAATATGGCTGCGATTTAATGAGTCGGTGGCCTAGACCCCCTGCGCCTTTAAAAACCTTTCCATGTGGAACCGCGCCTGATCGGGCCCGTATGGGGCGTCCCGTCCGACGGGGCAGGCGCGGCGCGCCAGGCAGCCGCCTCCGAGGCAGTCTTCGCCATCGGTTGAGGAGATATGCGCGACACAGGCGGGGATGTCGTATTCGGCCATGCCTTCGCCGGAAGGCGTGAAGGCGCCGGCCGGACAGGCGCCGAGACAGGGTTTTTCGGCGCAACTCTCACAAGGGCTGGGGCGGCCGCCGGGGTCCGGCACCTCGAGGCGTTCGTCGAAGGCCAGGGCCCCGCGATAGGCGTGCCAGAGGCCGAATTCCGGGTCGATCAGGGGGCCTATGGGCGATACGTGGACACCGCCGGTCCTGAGCGCCCAGCGTTGAAACGGATGGTACGGCGGCCCCTCGAAGGGATAGAGCGCCCGCGCGCTTAAGGCCCCGGCCACCGGGGTCAGAACGCCCCGCGTCCAATCATCCAGCGGATTGGGGCTGTTTTCCCTGTCCCCGGAACTGTCCCTGGGCCCAGTCGCGGCGGCAAAGGCGTCCCACATGAAAGGCCCGGCGTTGCCGACAAGGACCACTGTTTCGGCCCCGCCCGGCACGCCGTCATCGGCGCCGGGATGAAAGCCGCCGCGGACCAAAAGGCCGGTTTCGGCGACGGCGTCTTGGACGTGCCGGTACTCCATCCCCCATACTTGGGGGCCGCGGAGGCCCGGCGTCAAGGCGCTATTGGCGGGGCTTCGCCTCTTCTTCCGCCACCGCCGCCGCTTTCAGGAGGCCCAGGATATCGCTTCGCACCTTGGTGTCGTCGATCTTGAAATAGGCATCGAGGAACCGTTCCGCCTCCTCTACGGCTTCGGGCCTCGGGGCTTTTTCGGGATCGGAAAACAGCGGCACGGGTGAATTTTCAAAAAAATACATCACCGGCACGTCCAAGGCATGGCTGAGCGCGTATAACTGCGCCGCGTTTATTCTTTTGCCCCCGGCCTCAAACCGCGAAACGCTGCCCGCCAGCGCCGAAATGGCCCCGTCCAGGTCGGAGGCCGTCATGCCCAGTTCCCGGCGACGCCGGGCCAAACGGCCTCCGAGATGGCGGTCGAGGGCTCCGGCGGAGGGCGGTCTGGATTTGTTGGTTGCCATGGTATGCGAAACGAAAGGCGTTTTTTTCAATTTTAAGTAGTTAAAAAAAATATCTACTACTTACGGTTTATCACGGCCCGTTCATTCTGCCAAGATGGAGCTTTTCAGGGAACCAGAAATCGACCCGAAAATAATCTGAAATCAGGCGCCATTTGGGACTCCGCCGGTGCTTGACTTGCGCCCATGCCATCCATAGAGTGCGCCGCAATTCCATAGGGTTTCAGGCAAACCTCCGCCCCGAGGGGCACCGCCAATCCGCGAGTTTCGCGCACTGGCGCGACCGGCGCTTGTTTTGGCTCCCGACCGGAAACGGAAACGCAAGGACGATGCATGTTTGACGACCTGACCGGCCGCCTGGGCGGCATTTTCGACAAGCTCAAGAAGCGCGGCGCCTTGAAGGAGGCCGACGTCGAAGAAGCCATGCGCGACATCCGCGTGGCGCTGCTGGAGGCCGACGTGGCGCTCCCCGTGGTCAAGGATTTCATCGCCCGGGTCACGGAACGGGCGACCGGCGAGGAAACCCTTCGCAGCGTCACCCCAGGACAGATGGTGGTGAAGGCCGTCCACGACCATTTGGTCGAAATGCTCGACAGCGACGACGGCGCCCTCGACCTCGCCGGCACGCCCCCGGTCGCTTTACTGTTGGTCGGCCTGCAGGGCTCGGGCAAGACCACGACCTCGGCCAAACTGGGCCTCCGCCTGCGGAAAAAGGAAAACAAGAAGGCCCTGATGGCGTCGCTCGACGTCATGCGACCGGCGGCGCAGCAGCAGCTCACGCAACTGGGCGAACAGACCGGCGTTAGGACCCTGGAGCCCGTTCTCGGCGAACAGCCCGTCGCCATCACCAAGCGGGCGATGACCACGGCGGCCCGTGAAGGCATGGACGTGGTGATCCTGGACACCGCCGGGCGGCTTCATATCGACGACGAGCTGATGGCCGAAGTCGCCGCCGTCAAGGAAGCCGCCAACCCCACCGAGACGCTTTTGGTCGCCGACGCCCTGACCGGCCAGGACGCGGTCAACCTGGCCCGTGAATTCAACGACAAGATCGGCCTCACCGGCATCGTGCTGACCCGCGTCGACGGCGACGCCCGGGGCGGCGCCGCGCTTTCCATGCGCGCGGTCACCGGGCGGCCGATCAAGCTGATGGGCACCGGCGAAAAGATGGACGCGCTGGAAACCTTCGACGCCCGGCGCATCGCCGGCTCGATCCTGGGCCAGGGCGACGTCGTCGGCCTGGCGGAAAAGGCGGCCGAGGTCGTCGACCGGGAAGACGCCGAGAAGATGGCGGCCAAGATGTTGAAGGGCAAGTTCACCCTTGAGGACATGGCCGAACAGTTCAAGCAGCTCCGCAAGATGGGCGACATGGAGGGGCTTCTGGGCATGCTGCCCGGCGCCGCCAAGATGAAGGACCAGATCGCCGCCGCCAACATCGACGACAAGATGATCGCCCGCCAGGAAGCGGTGATCCTGTCGATGACCCCTAAGGAACGGCGCAACCCGAAACTCTTGAACGGCTCCCGGCGCAAGCGCATCGCCGCCGGCTCGGGCACCTCGGTGCAGGACGTCAACCGGGTCCTCAAACAGTACAAGCAGATGTCAACGATGATGAAAAAAGCCGGCAAGAAGGGCAAGAAGGGCTTGGGCGGCGGCCTGCCGCCCGGCATGATGCCCCCGCCCGGCGGCCCGTTCATGCGTTGACGGAATTTTTCAACCACTCGAACCCCAACGGCAAAAGGACGACGAAACGTTATGTCTCTGAAAATTCGGCTTTCACGCGGCGGCGCCAAAAAGCGCCCCTTTTACCGCGTCGTCGTGGCGGATTCCCGCAAGCCCCGTGACGGACGCTTCATCGAACGAGTCGGCACCTACAATCCGATGCTCGCCAAGGACCACCCCGAACGGCTGAAGCTCAATGACGAGCGGATCAAATACTGGCTCGGCGTCGGCGCCAGGCCGTCCGACCGGGTGGCCCGGTTCCTCGGCGATCTCGGAGTGATCGAGAAACCGCCGATTCCGGAGCAGACGAAACAGCACCTGCCCCGGGCCAAGACCCTGGAACGCCGGAAGGAAGCCGAGGAAGCGGCCAAGAAGGCGGCCGAAGCCCCGGCCGAGGAGGCTCCCGCCGACGACAAGGCCGAGGAGGCCCCGGCCGAGGAGAAAGCCGAAGACAAGCCGAAGGAAAAGGCCGAGGACGACAAGGCCGACGACAAGCCGGAGGAAAAGGCCGAGGACGACAAGGCCGAGGACAAGGCCAAGGAAGCTAAAGCCGAGGACAAGCCGGAGGAAAAGGCCGAGGACGACAAGGCCGAGGAGAAAGCCGACGACAAGGCCAAGGACAAGAAGGACGGCTAGTCCCGGGCCAGGGACGGAAGCGTAAAGGATCATGGCGGCAACACAGCAAAAACCATCGCCCGAGGACCGGGTCTGCATCGGCGCCGTCGCCGGCGTGCGCGGGCTCAAGGGCGAGGTGCGGATCAAGAGCTTCACCGCCGATCCGGACGATATCGCCGCCTACGGCCCGCTATCCACGGACGGCGGTGAGCGGTCCTTCGATATCCGCGTCACCGCCCGCGCCAAGGGACAGATCATCGCCCGCCTGTCCGGCATCGACGACCGCGACGCCGCCGAAGCATTGAAGGGAGAACGGCTTTACGTGCCGAAAAGCGCCCTCCCCGAGGCCGGGGAAGGCGCCTATTACCACGCCGACCTGATCGGCCTTGGCGCCGAAACGGCCGCTGGAGAAAAGTTGGGAATAGTCAAGGCGGTGCACAATTTCGGCGCCGGCGACGTCATCGAGATTTCCGGCAAAGGGGACAAGGGCGGGCTGATGGTGCCGTTTACCGCCGAGGTGGTGCCCGAGGTGGATATCGAAAACGGGCGCATCGTCGTCAGTCCGCCGGCGGTCCTGGAAACGGGCGCCGGGGAAGACGAAAACCCCGATGAAGACGAAAGCTAGAGGATTGTAACGTGGCCAAGCTGGATACCCCCTGGAAGGCGAAGGTGCTGACCTTGTTTCCGGAAATGTTTCCGGGGCCGCTGGGGCTGTCGCTGGCCAGCCAGGGCCTCGAGGCCGGAGCCTGGGCCCTGGAAACGGTGGACATCCGCGATTTCGCCGCCGACAAGCACCGCACCGTCGACGACGCGCCCTTCGGCGGCGGCCCCGGCATGGTCATGCGCCCCGACGTGGTGTCCGACGCCATCGACGCCACCGCCGGGGCGGACCCGTCGCTGGCGCTGATTTACCTGACCCCCCGGGGCCGCCCGTTGACTCAAGGAAGGGTCGGGGAACTGGCCCGGGGGCCGGGCGTGGTCTTGTTGTGCGGCCGCTACGAGGGACTGGACGAACGGGTCCTGGACGCCCACGGGCTGGACGAAATCAGCCTCGGCGATTTCGTGCTGTCGGGCGGCGAAGCGGCGGCCATCGCCGTCATCGACGCCTGCGTCCGGCTGTTGCCGGGCGTCGTCGGGGCGCCTGAATCGCTGATCGACGAAAGCTTCGAAAAGGGCTTGTTGGAATACCCCCAATACACCCGGCCCCGGGAGTGGCAGGGCCGGACCGTGCCCGAGGTGCTGGTTTCCGGAGACCACGAAAAGGTCAAGTCCTGGCGGCGGGACCAGGCGGAGGCCATCACCCGCGAACGGCGCCCCGACCTGTGGGCCCGTTACGCCGGCGGCGACGGTTAACGAACGAGGGTTTTGGCTGGGCGGCGAGGGCCGGCCGGGCTAAAAACCGGAATCAACAAGGACGAAAGCCATGGATATCATCAAGGAATTCGAAAACCAACAGCTCGAAAAGCTCACCGCCGAGCGGCCGGTGCCCGACTTCGGGCCGGGCGACACGCTCAAGGTCAGCGTCAAGGTGGTGGAAGGCTCCCGCGAGCGCATCCAGGCTTTCGAGGGGGTGTGCATCGGGCGCAAGAACGCCGGGCTCAATTCCGCGTTCACGGTGCGCAAGATATCCTACGGCGAAGGGGTGGAACGGGTGTTTCAGCTCTACTCGCCCGCCATCGCCGGGATCGAGGTGGTGCGGCGCGGCGACGTCCGGCGGGCCAAGCTTTATTACCTGCGCGGGCTGAAGGGCAAGCGCGCCCGGATCGCCGAAAAAACCGATTGGGACCGGGTCAAGACCAAGGACGCCGAAGCCCCGGCCGAGGCGGAGGCGGATGCAGCACCAGAGGCGGCGGCGGAACCGGCGCCCGGGAAACCGAAGAAGAAGGCGAAAAAGAAGAAAAAGGCCAAGGTCGAAGTGCCGGAAACCGGCGAGGCCGAGGAAGTGACCGCCGAGGCGGTCGCCGAGGCCGCCGAAGCCGCCGGGGAAGAGGAAGAAAAACCGGCGAAGAAGAAAAAGAAGGCGAAGAAGGCCGAAGCCAAGGCCAAGGAAGATGCCGACGGGGCCGAGGCGGGCGATAAGGATGACAAGAAGCCCAAGAAAAAGGCCAAGGACAAAGACGCGGACGAGGACGGAAAATAAAAAAACAAACGTTAAAAGGGGGCGCGCGTCCCCCCAAATAAGACAGGGAGGAGAAAACCCATGGCCAAACCGCAAACCCTGTTCGACAAGATTTGGCAAAGCCACCTCGTCAACGTGCAGGACGACGGCACGTGCCTGATCTATATCGACCGCCACCTGATCCACGAAGTCACCAGCCCGCAGGCGTTCGAGGGGCTGCGCGCCGCCGGGCGCAAGGTTCGCCGCCCGGACCTGACGCTCGGCGTCATCGACCACGACGTGCCGACCACCGACCGTTCCAAACCCATCGACGACGACGAAGCCCGCATCCAGATCGAGGCGATGCAGAAGAACTGCGCCGAATTCGGCGTCGAGCTTTTCGACATCGACGACATCCGCCAGGGCATCGTCCACATCATCGGCCCGGAACAGGGCTTCACGCTGCCCGGCGCGACGCTGGTCTGCGGCGACAGCCACACGGCGACGCACGGCGCCTTCGGGGCGCTGGCGATCGGCATCGGCACGTCCGAGGTCGAGCACGTGCTGGCGACGCAGACGCTGTTGCAGAATCCGCTGAAGAACATGCGCATCACCGTCGACGGGGCCCTGCCCACGGGCGTCGTCGCCAAGGATCTGATTTTGGCCGTCATCGGCGAAATCGGCACCGCCGGCGGCACCGGCCACGTCATCGAATACGCCGGCGAAGTGATCGAAGGCCTTTCCATGGAAGGCCGGATGACGGTCTGCAACATGACCATCGAGGCCGGCGCCCGGGCCGGGCTGGTGGCGCCGGACGAAAAGACTTATCAATACCTGATGGGGCGGCCGAAATCGCCCAAGGGCGGGGCCTGGGAGCAGGCCGTCGAATTCTGGAAGACGCTGCCCAGCGACGAAAACGCGGCCTACGAAAAGGAAGTGACGCTGAAGGCCGCCGACATCGCGCCGCAGGTGACCTGGGGCACCAGCCCCGAAGACGTTGTAGCCATCACCGCCAGCGTGCCTCAGCCAAGCGATTTCGACGATCCGGCGAAGCGGGAATCGGCGAAGATGGCGCTCGACTACATGGACCTGAAGCCGGGCACGCCGATGACCGACATCGCCATCGACTATGCCTTCGTCGGGGCGTGTACCAACGGCCGCATCGAGGACCTCCGCGCCGCGGCGGAAGTCGCCAAGGGCCGCAAGGTCGCCTCGGGCGTCACCGCGCTGGTGGTGCCGGGGTCGGGCCTCATAAAAGAGCAGGCGGAAGAAGAGGGCCTCGCGGATATATTGAAGGAAGCCGGGTTTGAGTGGCGCGAGCCGGGCTGTTCCATGTGCCTGGCCATGAACCCGGACAAGGTGCCGCCGGGCAAGCGCTGCGCCGCCACCTCGAACAGGAACTTCAAGGGCCGCCAGGGCCCCGACAGCCGCACCCATCTGGTCAGCCCGGCGATGGCCGCGGCCGCCGCCGTCACCGGCAAATTGACCGACATCAGGGAACTAAGCTAGAACCTGATCATGGAAAAATTCACTACATTGACCGGCATCGCCGCGCCCCTGGACATGATCAACGTCGACACCGACATGGTGATCCCGAAGCAGTACCTGACCACCATCGAGCGCACCGGCTTGGGCCGAGCGCTGTTCTTCGAGATGCGCTACGACGCCGACGGCGTTGAGAACCCGGATTTCGTCCTCAACAAGCCCCAATACCGCAACGCCAAGATCCTCATCGCCGGCGACAACTTCGGCTGCGGGTCGTCGCGCGAGCACGCGCCGTGGGCGCTGCTGGATTTCGGCATCCGCTGCGTCATCGCGCCGTCGTTCGCCGATATTTTCTATAACAACTGCTTCAAGAACGGCATCCTGGCCATCAAGCTGGGAAAGGAAGACGTCGGGAAATTGCTCGACGACGCCGAACGCGGCGCCAACGCCACCCTCACCATCGACCTGGAGGCCCAGACCATCCGGGGCCCCGACGGCGGCGAAATCAGCTTCGACGTCGACGAATTCAAGAAGCACTGCCTGCTCAACGGCCTCGACGACATCGCCCTGACTATGGAAAACGAAGCCAGGATCGCGGACTTCGAGGAAGGCCACAAAACCGCCCAACCCTGGCTCGCCGGCTGAGCGTTCCATGACTGGTGACGCGGTGGAAAAATATTCCGCCGATGTTTGAAACACGGAAATTTAAGAAAAACCACAGAAGACTCAACCACCAAGGCACAAAGTCACAAAGAACGATAGCCACACGAAACGCCATCCATTTTCTTTTTTTTCTGTTTAATCTTTCCCGTCTTTTTTTGAGTCTTAGTGCCTTTGTGGTTCCTTCTTGTTTCTTCTCCGTGTCTATCCGTGTAAAAAAAATACACTATCCAAGGAGCAGAAATTCATGGCCGCCAACAAGAAACTTCTGATGCTGCCCGGCGACGGGATCGGCCCCGAAGTCATGAACCAGGTCAACCGGGTCATCGACTGGATGGACAAGACCCGCCACGTTTCCTTCGACGTTTCCGAAGACCTGATCGGCGGCGCGTGTTACGACGAACACGGCGAGTCGCTGACCGACAAAACCATGGCCGAGGCCATGAACGTCGACGCGGTGCTGCTGGGCGCCGTCGGCGGCCCCAAGTGGGACAACGTCGAGCGCTTCCACCGCCCCGAACAGGGCCTGCTGCGGCTGCGCAAGGACATGGACCTGTTCGCCAACCTGCGTCCGGCGGCCGTGTTCCCGGCCCTGGCCGAGGCCTCGTCCTTGAAACCGGAGCTGGTCGCCGGCCTCGACATGCTGATCGTCCGCGAACTCACGGGCGGCGTCTATTTCGGCCAGCCCCGGGGGATCGAGACCCTGGACGACGGCAGCAAGCGCGCCGTCGACACCCAAGTCTACACCACCGCCGAAATCGACCGGGTGTGCCGGGTGGCGTTCGAGATGGCCAGGAAGCGCCAGAAACGCGTCACCTCGGTGGAAAAGGCCAACGTCATGGAGACCGGCGTACTGTGGCGCGAGGTGGCGGCGGCAGCCCACGCCGACGGCTACGAGGACGTGGAGCTCAGCCACATGTACGCCGACAACTGCGCCATGCAGTTGGTGCGCGAACCGAAGCAGTTCGACGTCATCGTCACCGACAACCTGTTCGGCGATATTCTTTCCGACTGCGCCGCCATGCTGACGGGATCGCTCGGCATGCTGCCGTCGGCGTCGCTCGGCGCGCCCGACGAAAGCGGCCGGCGCAAGGCCATGTATGAACCCGTGCACGGCACCGCCCCCGACATCGCGGGTAAGGACAAGGCCAACCCGCTGGCCATGATCCTCTCTTACGCCCTGTGCCTGCGCTATTCCTTCGACATGGCCGAAGACGCCGGCCTGGTCGAGCAGGCGGTCCGGAATGTGCTGGAATCCGGCCTTCGCACCGGCGACATCATGCAGCCGGGCATGACCGAGGTATCATGCACCCGGATGGGCGAGGCGGTGACCGAAGAACTCGGCAAGCTGGCCGGGTAAAGGCGCCCACGGCCTAGGTGAACAGGAACTTAAACCCGGCGACGACGAGCGCCGCCGACAGCAGCCGGATCAGGGTCTTCGGCAGCAGCCATTGCGCCCCCAGCCGCGAGCCCACGTAGCCGCCGGCGAACACCGCCCCGGCCCACAGCGGGATGACCGCCGGCAGAGTCTGGAAGCTGATGACGTTACCGGCCAGTCCGGCGATGGAATTGAACAGGATGAAGGCGGCGGCGATCGCCGAGGTGCGGCGAATGGACGTCCAGCGGAGGATCAGCAGCGTCGGGCTCAACAGCACGCCGCCGCCGATGCCTGTCAGCCCCGACAACAGGCCGACCACGCCGCCCATTCCCATCGACCCCATCCTCGGGATCCGGGGCTTGTCGTTGGCGAAGGTTTCCGGGTCGATGACCGTGCCCCAGATCAGATAGCCCCCCGATATCAGCAACAGCACCCCCAGCACCGGGCGGTAGACCTCTCCCGGCAACGCCAGCGAGCCGCCGGCAAAGGCGGCGGGGATGGAAAACAGCACCAACGGCCAGAGATCCGGCCACGACAGGTGCCCGGCCTTGTAAAACCGGAACGTGGTCAGGCTGGCGACCAGGATATTTAGGGTCAACGCCACCGGGCGCATCATCTCGGGCGGCACCCCGAACAGCGCCATCACCGCCAGATACCCCGACGCGCCGGCGTGCCCGACCGACGAATACAGAACGGCAAGGGCGAAAAACAGCGCCGCGACGAGGAAGATCAGGCCCGTGTCGAAAGGAATTTCCCCGCCCGGCATCGTGTTTCCCTGTAGTGGCTAATTCAGCAAAAAACAAAATATCAGGGAACGTCCCTCGGGACATTAACTGAAATCAATCGATCCGGTTTGAAATAAGGGGACAGTTTACTTAATTCGTCGAGCGTTCGGTCTTGGGGTGGGGATGAGCCGGAGCGGGAAGGAATTAAGTAAACTGCCCCCTTATTTATATTATTTATACCGAAGCCCTCCAAGGGGTTCTTGAAAAGCCCGCCAAAGGGGCGTAAACGGGGCCACCCCGGCGCCGATGCGGCGGGGAAAGTTTTGGAGTTTTCGTCATGGGCTATCGCATCGCCGTCGCCGGCGCCACCGGAAACGTCGGCCGCGAAATACTGTCGATCCTGGCGGAGCGCCAGTTCCCGGCCGACGAGGTCATCGCCTTGGCCAGTTCGCGCTCGATCGGCGTCGAGGTCGGCTACGGCGAGGACAGGACGCTGAAGGTGCGGGAACTGGCCGCCTTCGACTTCGACGGCATCGACATCGTGCTGTCGTCGCCCGGCGCCAAGGTGTCGGCCGAACACAGCCCGCGCGCCGCCGAGGCCGGCGCCGTCGTCATCGACAACACGTCGTATTTCCGCATGGACCCGGACGTGCCGCTGGTGGTGCCCGAGGTCAACGCGGAAGCGCTGGCCGGGTACAAGAAGCGCGGCATCATCGCCAACCCCAACTGTTCGACCATTCAGCTGGTGACGGCGCTGAAGCCGCTGCACGACCTGGCGCCGATCAAGCGCGTCGTCGTCGCCACCTATCAGTCGACGTCGGGCGGCGGCAAGGCGCCCATGGACGAGCTGTTCAACCAGACCCGCGGCATCTACATGAACGAGCCGGAGCGGAAGTTCCGGGAAAACTTCACCAAGCAGATCGCGTTTAACGTCATTCCCCATATCGACGTCTTCATGGACGACGGCTCGACCAAGGAGGAATGGAAGATGGCCGCCGAGACCAGGAAGATCATGGACCCGGACATCGCGCTGACCGCTACCTGCGTGCGCGTGCCGGTGTTCATCGGCCACGCCGAGGCGGTGAACGTCGAGTTCGGCGGACCGTTAAGCGAGGACGCGGCCCTGAAGGCGCTGAAGGCGGCGCCGGGAATCACCGTCGTCGATCACCGCGCCGACGAGGGCTATGTGACGCCGGCCGAATGCGCCGGCGAGGACCCGGTCTACGTCAGCCGCATCCGCACCGACCCAAGCGTCGAGCACGGGCTCAACCTGTGGGTGGTCGCCGACAACCTGCGCAAGGGGGCGGCCCTGAACACGGTGCAGATCGCCGAGGCCCTGATCAAGACGTACATGAAAAAAGCGGCCTGAAGCCGCTTATACCAAGGATCAATCAGCCGCAGGCGGGGTAAACATCATCCATGGCGGATTCAGGCAGCAGGAAGGAACGCCGCCAGCGGAAGAAGCTGGCCAGGAAATCCGGCGGCGGCCGGGCGGCGGACGTCGGCGCCGTCCTCCAGGACGCCCTCGCCCACCATCAGGCCGGGCGGCTGGCCGAGGCCGAACAAGCCTACCGCCAGGCCCTTTCCCAAGACCCCGGGGCCTTCGTCGCCCACGTCAACCTGGGCGTGGTGCTGCAGGACCAGGGGCGGCTGGAGGACGCGGCGGAGTCATTCGGCAACGCGCTGGCCATCGATTCCTCGGTCGCCGAGGTCCATTACGGCCTCGGTCTGGTTCTGCGGGACAGGGGCGAAACGGCGGACGCTGCGGGCGCTTTCCGCCGCGCCACAGACATCAAACCCGATTACGCCGAAGCCTTGAACGGCCTTGCTATCGCGCTCGAAAAACAAGGCCACCGGGAGGAAGCCGCGGCCACGTTCGAACGCGCGCTGGCCGCCGATCCCGGCTTCGCCGAGGCCCACAACAACCTCGGCAACCTACACCACCGGCAGGGCTCCCTGGAAGACGCCATGGCCGCCTTCCGCCGCGCCATCGAGATCAATCCCGAATACGCCGAGGCGCACCGGAACCTTTCGCACGTGTTGTTGCTGGCCGGGCGCCTGGACGAGGGCTGGAAGGAATTCCAGTGGCGGTGGCGGTGCCGGGATTTCCCGTCCGCAACCCGCCCGTTCCCGCAGCCGCCCTGGACCGGCGAGCCGGTGGACGGCAGGACGGTGCTGGTGTGGGGCGAACAGGGGATCGGCGACGAAGTCCATTTCGCCGCCATGGTGCCGGACCTGATCGACGCCGGGGCCAGGGTCGTTTTGGAATGCGAACACCGGCTGGTGCCCTTGTTCGGGCGCTCGTTCCCGGAGGCAAAGTGCGTGGCCCTGGAAAACCCGCCCGCCGCCGAGACCATGGGGGGCGACATCGATTTCCAGGTCCCGTCGGGAAACCTCGGGCAGTGGCTGCGGCCCGGCCTCGATTCCTTTCCCGCCCGAGAGGCTTACCTGGTTGCCGACGAAAGCCGGGTGGCGGCCCTGAAGGACCAATACCGGGACGCAACCGGCGACCGGCTGGTCGGCATCGCCTGGATCAGCAAGAACCCGGAGATCGGCAAGGACAAGTCGATGGCGCTGAAGGACTGGCGGCCGTTGACGGAGATCGGGGGCATCCGTTTCGTCGATCTTCAATACGGCGACACGGCCATTGAGCGGGCCGGGTTCGAGAAGGAAACGGGCACCCCTATCATCCACGACGACGGCATCGACCAGATGGCGGACATGGACGCCTTCGCCGCCCAGGTGGCGGCCATGGATCTGGTGATTTCCGTTTCCAACACCACCGTTCACGTCTCCGGCGGGCTCGGCGTGCCGACGTTGGTGCTGCTGAACACGTTGCCGCTCTGCGTGTGGATGGCCGAGGGCGAGGACAGCCCTTGGTATCCGTCAATCCGCCTGTTCCGGCAAGCGCAAGCCGGCGAGTGGGCGGGCGTGATCGCGCGGGTGGCGGCGGCGCTTGAGGGATAAGGGTCTTTATTTCTTCTGGTCGCAACGGAGCATGGCGTCCTTTTCGGCGAACCATTCAGCGGCGTAGTCGGTGTCCTTGTAATCGTCGAAATAAGGCCCGCCGATGGTGTAGTGCAGGTTCGACACCTCGCTCACGGCGACCTTATCGTCATAGCCGACCAGGTGGTTCCAGCGGTGTGGGATGTCGCCGATCAGATGATCGCCGTCGAGCCACTGAAACCGGTGCAGATCGAGGCCCGTCGCCGTGTTGACGAAATCCGGCGTCAGCGCCTTGCATTTCTCGTTGTTGAACAGCATGACGCTGGACCAGTTCTTCTTCTCGTACTTCGACTGCGGCTGGCCCAGGAACTTGGTCGTCTCCTCGGGCACGTGGTCGTGCTTGACCACCTGGACGGCGAAATTATCGTCGCGCAGTTTCCACAGTTCCGCCATGTCGTCGAGCACCAGCATGTCGCAGTCCATGAACAGCGCCCAGCCCCGGTAATCGCAGAGAGACGGCACCAGGAAGCGCGAAAACGAGAACTCCGTCGATTGCAGATCGTGGCGCTCGCGGGTCATCACGCCCGACAATTGCGACAGCATCAGCGGCGCGATCGACACCGGCTCCGAACACCGCGCCTGAATGGAATGAGAAAGGACGTGATAGGAAACGGTCTCGACCGCATCGAAACCTATGAACACCCGGATCATGACGAGGGGACTCCTTTTGCCGGCGAACCGGAACTTTGAAACGGTGGGCGCGGCTGAGCCCGCGTCCCGAAGGGCGCAAAAACAACAATCGATCCCGCGACCCGTGGCGTGTGAAAACGTTTGTCCGTTTTATTAGCCAACACAAATCCTACAAAACAGACAATGTTTTACAACTTGCATATTCCGGGAAAACAGATGTACGCTTACTTGACGTACAAATAACTTGACACGTACGTCAAATAGGCGTACGAATTTTTCGACTCTTTTATCTAACCAATCCAGGATCCCTCTGAAATAATTTAACTCAGGAGGAGCGCCATGCCCACGCTTGAGGCTACCAAAGACCGGCGAATTCGTAAGGATGAGCGGGTCAACTTCCGTGTATCTTCGGCCATGAAAAGTGTCTTGGTGCGCGCAGCCGAGGTTTCAGGCCGTAGTCTTACGGACTTTATCGCCTTCAGCGCTTTTAGCGCCGCGCAAAAGGCAATCGAGGAAGCAGAGCAATTGCAGCTTGCGGAAGAAGACCGGATTGTTTTTTTGGATGCGCTTTCCAATCCGCCGGCGCCTAACGATGCATTGAAAGCCGCCGCAACGCGATATCGTAAACTCGTTGAATGAATGCAACGGCGACCGCCGTTTTTGAACCGCTCGGCAAGCATCATGACCGAGCGGCTTTTACGTGCGGAAATAACGATATTGATGCCTACCTTCAAAATCTGGCCACACAAGATGAGCGTCGAAACCTTGCGCGTGTGTTTGTGTTGGTGGGCAGGGAGCCAAGCCGTATTGCGGGTTTCTATAGCCTTACCAATACAAGGATAGATATTGGCGAGTTGCCGGAGGGACAGGCACGAAAACTCCCGCACGGACGGATAATACCGGGAGCATTGATCGGACAACTGGCAATAAGCCTTGATAAAAAGGGACAGGATATCGGTGAAATCCTGCTGATCGATGCGTTGAAACGAATTGTTGATGCAAGTGAAATCTCGGCGGTATATGCGGTCGTCGTTGATGCCATAGATGAAAAGGCCGTGGCTTTTTACCAAAGGTATGGGTTTATAAAATTTCCTAAAATTCACCATCGGTTATTTTTACCTATAGAGACAGCCAGACAGCTTGCGTTTTAGGCGGCCGAAGTTTCGTTGTCGTTAGTTTGAGTTAATTGGGGGGTAAATGGTAGGCACGGCTGGGCCCGCGCCCGGAAGGGCGCAAAACCAAGACTCGATCCCAGACCGGATGATTGATGAATAGCGAAAAAAATGGTGGGCGCGGCTGGGATTGAACCAGCGACCCCTGCCGTGTGAAGACAGTGCTCTCCCGCTGAGCTACGCGCCCCCTGGGCGTGGACGGATTTCGCCCATATAAGAGGCGCGCGCCGCCCCCCTGTCAAGAAACCGGGCATGGGGGTTTTTCCCCGGCCTTTCCGGGGCTTGCAAGAAACCGAAACAAACTTTGACTTGGCCCTTACCTGAGCATGTGGCAAGTTCCGGACGCCGTCACGGCGAACCGGCATTCGAACGACCGTCAGACCATGACCAAAACCAAAACCGCCGCCGTCATCCTTGCCGCGGGCCTGGGAACGCGGATGAAATCCGCTGTACCGAAGGTCCTCCATCCGCTGGCCGGACGGCCGATGCTGCTCTATCTGCTGGAGACGATCGCGCCGCTGGGCTTTGACCCGGTAGTGGTGGTCACGGGAAAAGGCATGAATGCCGTCGCCGAGACCGCCAAACCGCACCCCATCGTGATCCAGGAACCGGCGCTGGGCACCGGGCACGCGGTCCTGGCGGCGAAAGAAGTGTTGGGCGAATTTTCCGGCGACGTGCTGGTGCTGTTCGGCGCCGATCCGCTGATTACCCCTGAAACCATCACCCGCCTGCTGGCGGCGCGCCAAGGAAAGCCGGAACCGGCGGTGGTGGCGCTGGGTTTTGAGGCCACCGAACCCGGCGATTACGGGCGGTTGATCCTGTCAGGCGACGGGTCCTTGCAGGCCATCGTCGAAGCCAGGGACGCCACCCCCGAACAGCTTGAAATCTGCCTCTGCAACTCCGGCGTCATGGCCATCGACGGCCAGCATCTCTGGCGGCTGCTGGACCGGGTCGGCGACGACAACGCCAAGGGCGAATACTATTTGACCGACATCGTGGCCCTGGCCCGCGAGGACGGCCTGCATTGCGCCGTCGTCGAAGGCATCGAGGAAGAACTGATCGGCATCGATTCCCGGGCCGATCTGGCGATGGCCGAAATGATCCTGCAGGACCGGCTGCGTCAAGCGGCCATGGACGGGGGGGCGACGCTGCTCGACCCCGATAGCGTCACCTTCTGTTTCGACACCCGGCTCGGCCGCGACGTCACCATTGGCCCCCATGTCCATTTCGGCCCCGGCGTCGGCGTCGGCGACGGCGTCGAAATCCTCCCCTTCTGTCATATCGAGGGGGCCGAAATCGCGCCGGGCGCCCGCATCGGGCCGTTCGCGCGCCTGCGTCCCGGCGCCGATATTGCCGAAGACGTCCATATCGGCAACTTCGTCGAGATCAAGAACGCCGCCATCGAGGCCGGGGCCAAGGTCAATCACCTGACCTATGTCGGCGACGCCAGGGTGGGAACGATGGCCAACGTCGGCGCCGGCACCATCACCTGCAATTACGACGGTTTTCAAAAGCATCATACCGACATCGGCGCCGGCGCCTTCATCGGCTCCAACACCGCCCTGGTGGCGCCGGTCAAAATCGGCCCAGGGGCCACCGTCGGCGCCGGCAGCGTCATCACCAAGGACGTGGACGCCGACGCCATCGCCATCACCCGGGCGCCGCAAAAGCAAACCAAGGGCGGAGCCAAGCGGATGAAGGCCCGGAAGGGCAAAAAGAAGGGCGGGAAATAGGGCGCCCATGTGCGGCATCATCGGCATAATCGGCAAGAACGCCGTCGCTGGTCCGTTGCTGGACGCGCTGAAACGGCTCGAATACCGGGGTTACGATTCGGCCGGCATCGCGACCCTGGTGGACGGCGGCATCGAGCGCCGCCGCGCCGATGGGAAGCTGGAAAACCTGGAAAGCCGGATCCAATCGGAACCCATCGCCGGCACCACCGGCATCGGCCATACCCGGTGGGCCACCCACGGCGTGCCCAACGAGAAGAACGCCCACCCCCACGCGACCAAAAGCGTCGCCGTGGTCCACAACGGCATCATCGAGAACTACCAGGTCCTGCGCGACGAGCTGGCCGCCGCCGGGCGCGAGCTCGCGTCGGATACGGACACCGAGGTGGTGGTGCACCTGATTTCCCTCGGACTGGAACGGGGCGAAAGCCCGGCCAAGGCGACGAAGGCGGCGCTCGACCGCCTCGAAGGGGCGTTCGCGCTCGGCATTGTATTCGCCGGCGAGGACGATTTGATGATCGCGGCGCGCCAGGGCAGCCCGCTGGCCATCGGCATCGGCGACGGCGAGATGTACCTGGGCTCCGACGCCCTGGCGCTGGCGCCGTTGACGTCCAGGATCATGTACCTGGAAGACGGCGACTGGGCGGTGATCAGCTCGTCCGGCGTCACCGTCCATGGCGGGGACGGCCATAAAGCCGCCCGCGAGGTCAGGGAAACGGAGCTTTCCGGCGACGTCATCGGCAAGGGCGGGTATGAGCACTTCATGCTCAAGGAAATCTACGAACAGCCCCAGGTCATCGGCGATACGCTTCATTCCTTCGTCAATCCGGCTGAACGTTCGATCACCCTGCCCGACTTTTCCTTCGACCCGGCGCAGGCGACGAAATTCACCCTGATTGCCTGCGGCACGTCCTATTACGCCTGCCTGGTGGCGAAATACTGGTTCGAGACCCTGGCCCGGGTTCCGGTGGAGGTCGATATCGCGTCCGAGTTCCGCTACCGCGGCGCCGCCATGCCCGAAGGGGGCTTGGCGGTGTTCGTCTCGCAATCCGGCGAGACGGCGGATACCCTGGCGGCGCTTCGCTACGCCAAGGACCAGGGACAGAATATCCTGTCCATCGTCAACGTGCCGGAAAGCACCATCGCCCGCGAATCCGACGCGGTGCTGCATACCAACGCCGGGCCGGAAATCGGCGTCGCCTCGACCAAGGCCTTCACCACCCAGTTGACGGTATTGGGCTGTCTGGTCATCCGGGTCGCCAAGGCACGGGGCGCCATCGACGCCGAAACCGAGGCCCGCCTCGTCGGCGCCTTGACCGAGGTGCCGGCGCGCGCGGCGGAGGTATTGAACTATGACCAACGGCTGCGCGAATTGGCCGAGGAAATCGCCGAAGCCCGAGACGTGCTCTACCTCGGGCGCGGCACCAGCTATCCGATCGCGCTTGAAGGGGCGTTGAAGCTCAAGGAAATCTCATACATTCACGCCGAAGGCTACGCCGCCGGTGAAATGAAGCACGGCCCCATCGCCCTCATCGACGACGGGGTGCCGGTGATCGTCATCGCGCCGACGGACGATCTGTTCGAAAAGACGGCATCCAATATCGCCGAGGTCATGGCCCGGGACGGACGGGTGATCTTCTTCTCCGACACCCGGGGCGAAAAGCTGCTGGCCGGGGAAACGGCGGCGACCGTTGCGCTGCCCGATGTCGATCCTTTCGTGACGCCGATTTTGTACGCGATTTCGGTGCAGCTTCTGGCCTACCATACCGCCGTCATCAAAGGCACGGACGTGGACCAGCCCCGGAACCTGGCGAAAAGCGTGACGGTGGAATAAGAACCACGAAGGGATTAAAACGTTTGCAGGCGGGGGGAGGCACCATCCATGAGCCGCAAGGAACGGCGCAAGCTGGCAAAAATGGCGGCCAAGGGGGGGGCGGCGGGACAAGCCGGCGTTTCCCCGGCCGCCGCCGCTTCCCTTGAGCGCCTGTTCGGCGAGTCGGCGGCGCATTTCGAGGCCGGGCGCCTGAAGGAGGCGGAGGCCGGGCTTGCGGAGCTTCAGCGCCGGCAACCGGACCTGCCCGAGGTTCTGCATCTACTGGCGCTGATCGAGCTCCGGACCGGGCGGCCCGAAGCCGCCGCCGGGCACCTGGAGAAGGCCGTCGCCCGGCTGCCGGGCTCGACCGACCTGCATAACCTTCTCGGCGGGGCCTTGAAACGGGCCGGGCGGCTGGAAGACGCGGTCCTGGCCTATGACAAGGCGGTGTCCCTGGGCCCGGGATTGGCCGAGGCGCACTACAACCTGGGCAACGCGCTGAAGGAGCTGCGGCGCCATGACGACGCGGTTCCCTGCTACAGGCGCGCCGTCGAACTGGAACCGGGGTTCGCCGACGCGCATTACAACCTGGGCATCGTCCTGATGGCGGCCGGACGCCCGGACGAGGCGGCCCGGGCCTACCGCGGCGCCGTCGGTGTCAATCCCGAGGACGCCGAGGCGCACCTGAACCTGGGCAACGCGCTGGAGGCCGTGGGCGAGATCGACGACGCGGCGGCGGCCTACAACCGGGCCATCGAACTTCGCCCGGACTTCGCCGAGGCCCACTACAACCTCGGCAACGCGGCCAGAAAGCAGGGACACGGGCAACAGGCGGCGGCCCATTACCGGCGGGCGCTCGACATCGCCCCCAACCTGGCCGAAGCCCACAACAACCTGGGCGAGGCACTGCTGGACCTGGACGACCCCAAAGGCGCCATCGGGCATTACCGGCTGGCGCTCAAATGCCGGCCGGGGATGGCCGGAACCTTGAACAACCTCGGCAACGCGCACGTCAGGCTGGGCGAGACGGACGCCGCCATCGACTATTACCGTCAGGCGCTCGACATCGACCCCGGCGACGCGACGGCGATCACCAACCTGGGCAACGCGCTGATGGACAAGGGCGCGTTCGATGACGCCCTCGCCCACCACCGCCGCGCCATCGAGGCGGCGCCGGACCACGCCGAGGCGCACCATAATCTGGGCCTGGCGCTGTTGTTGCAGGGGAAGCTGGAGGAAGGCTGGGCCGAATATGAATGGCGGCTCCTGTCCGAGGAAGGGGTCCGGCACCGGCCCTTCCCGCAAGCCCCCTGGGCCGGCCAGCCGGTAGGCGGCAAGACGGTGCTGGTGTGGGGCGAACAAGGCGTCGGCGACGAGGTCATGTTCGCCGGCATGGTGCCCGACCTGGCCGCCGCCGGGGCCAACGTCATCCTCGAGGCCGATCCCCGGCTGGTGCCGTTGTTCAGGCGTTCCTTCGCCGCGATCGAGTGCATCGTCAAGGAGGACCCGCCGAGCGCTGAAACCCGGCGCCACGGCATCGATTTCCAGGCCCCGGGGGGCAACCTCGGGCGCTGGCTGCGCCCGGCCCTGGAATCCTTCCCCGGCCGCCAATCCTATCTTGTCGCCGATGAGGACAGACGCGACGGGCTTCGGGAAAAGTACCTGCCGGACGGCGAAAGTCTACTGGTCGGCGTTGCCTGGGTTTCCAAGAACAAGCGCATCGGCGCGCAAAAATCGATGACGTTGAGGGAACTGGCGCCGCTGACCGGTATTCCGGGGCTCCGGTTGATCGACCTTCAATACGGCGACACGGCGGAAGAACGCCGCCAATTCGAGGACCAAACGGGGGTGGCGGTCCTCCACGACGACAGCCTCGATCAGATGGCGGACCTCGACGGCTTCGCCGCCCAGGTGGCGGCGATGGATTTGGTCATTTCCGTTTCCAACACCACCGTGCACATCGCCGGTGCATTGGGGGTGCCGGCGTGGGTGATGCTGAACACGGTGCCGCTGCCGTGCTGGCTGCTGGAGGGGGACGACAGCCCCTGGTATCCTTCGGTGCGGCTGTTCCGGCAATCGCAAGCAGGCGAATGGGCGGACGTGATTGGGCGCGTCGCCGAGGCCCTTGCCGGCCGAGCCGGGGACAAATGATTTGAGCGCAACCTTCGAACAAGCCCTCGGCCACCATCAGTCGGGCCATTTCCGGGAGGCGGAGGCCCTTTACCGGGAAATTCTGAAGGCCGAGCCCGAAAACGCGGATGCGCTCCATCTGTTGGGCGTCGCGGTGTTTCAGGCCGGGCGCGGCGACGAGGCGGTGGGGTTTATCGAGCGCTCGCTGCACCGGAACCCCGGCAACGCCGACGCGCTCAACAACCTGGGCCAGGTCTATGAGTTCCTGGACCGGACGGACGACGCGATCGACGCCTACCGCAAGGCCGTTGCCGCCGTCCCCGGTTTCGCCCCGGCGCTGGCCAACTTAGGCGACGCGCTTTTGCGGACGGGCGAGGCGGAAGAGGCCGTCGATTGTTTCGTGGGTGCGCTGAAAACCTTTACCGACGACCCGGACGTGCTCGGCGGTCTGGGCAAGGCGCTGGCGGCGGTGGGAAGGGCGGACGAAGCGGTGGCCCGTCTTCGCCGGGCCCGGGACATGGCGCCCGAAGACCCGGCGATCCTTTGCAACCTGGGGACAGCATTGCAGGCGAAGGGCGACGTGGCCGAGGCCGAGGCCGCCTTCGAGGCCGCCGTCGCCGCCGACCCCGATTTCGCCGAGGGCCATTACAATCTCGGGGTTTTCCTCCACGACCAGGGGCGGTTCGATGACGCCGTCAGGTCCTACCGCCGGGCGCTCGACATAAAACCGGACGATCCGGCGGCGCGCGTCAATCTCGGCAAGGCGCTCCATGACCAGGGCCGACTGAATGACGCCATCGCCGTCTTCGAGGGCGCGATAGATGCTGATCCCGGGGACGCCGCGGCCCTGAACAATCTCGGCAACGCGCTCGAGAACCTCGGCCGACTGGACGAGGCGCTGGCCGCCTACGGGCGGGCCGTCGCGGTCAAGCCCGATCTCGCCGAGGCGCACTCGAACTCCCTGATTTGCGCGCAACTCCGAAAAGGGATCACGGCGGCGGAACTGAAGACACTGCACGCGGAATGGGACGCCAGGCACGGCCGCGTCCCGCAGTGGCCGACGGACACCCGCAACCGTTCCCGGGATCCGGAAAAACGCCTGCGCATCGGCCTGGTGTCCCCCGATCTCGGCCGCCACCCGATCGGCTACTTCGTCCACGGCCTACTGGACAACCACGCGTCTGAAAACATGGAGCTGATCTGTTACGCCGGCGGCAAGCCGGACGACCTGAGCGAACGGCTGCGCGCCGCCTCGGACGGCTGGGTGGATACGCGCGGCGTCGACGACAAGGCGTTGGCGGCCCGCGTCGACGCCGACGGGATCGACGTCCTGGTCGACCTCGTGGGGCATTTCACGAAAAACAGGCTCAAGCTTTTCGCCCGCCGGCCGGCGCCGGTCCAGGCGACCTGGGGGGGCTACACCGGGACGACGGGCCTCGCGGCCATGGATTATCTGATCGCCGACCCCCACAGCGTTCCCGAGGGCACGGACCGCGACTACACGGAAGAAGTCATCCGGCTGCCCGACGGCTATGTCTGCTACACGGCGCCGGACTACGCCCCCGGGGTCGGCCCGCCGCCGGCCGCGGCCAACGGCTTCATCACCTTCGGGTGCTTCAACAAGCCCTGCAAGATCAACGCCGAGGTGCTGGCGGCCTGGGCCGAAATCCTGAACGCCGTTCCGGAATCGCGGTTACTCCTGAAATTCAGGCATATGGAGTCGCCGGACATCAGGGAGCCGTTTTCCGCCTCCCTTTCCGCCCACGGCGTCGATTTGGGGCGGGTGGATTTCGAGGGCCATTCGCCGCACAAGGAACTCCTGGACCGTTACAACGGCGTCGACATCGCGCTCGACACCTTCCCCTATTCCGGCGGGCTGACGACCTGCGAGGCGCTGTGGATGGGCGTGCCCGTCGTCACCCTTCCGGCCGAGACGTTCGCCAGCCGCCATTCGCTGGCGCACCTTTCCGCCGCCGGCCTCGCGGAGTACGTGGCCTCCGACCTCTCGGGCTACGTCCGGTTGGCGGCCGAACTCGCGGGCGACCATTCCCGCCTCGCCGAGACGCGGGCCGGCCTGCGCGAACGGGTTGCCCGCTCCCCTTTGTGCGACGGCCCCCGGTTCGCCCGCCACTTCGCCGCCGCCATGCGAACGTCGTGGCACCGGTTCTGCGACGCGTCCTAGGCCCCCGGCTTTCCGCCGCCGCCGTCGCCGATCAGTGAGAACGGCGCCCAAAAAAGTGGATGGGCGTAGGAGAGTTGCGCCTTGCCAGAGGCGGGGTCGATGCGGCCGTCGCTGTCGATCAGCGCCACCATCGCTTGGCGCAGCGCCTCGGCCCGACTGAGTGTCGGGTCCTCGGCCTGACGGCGGAACAGGTCGGTGGTCAGAATCTTAGCCGACGTCGTTTCCACCGGCCAGTTGGACACCAGCAGCGCCCGCGTCCCGGCATAGAAGAACGCCCGGCCCAACCCCGACACCGCCTCCGCCCCGGCACCCTGGCCGGAGCCCGTGTTGCAGGCCGACAGCACCACCCAGTCGGCGTCGAGCTTCAGCGCCAGAATCTCGCCCATGGTCAGAAGCCCGTCGTCCGTGCCGCCGGCCACGCGCGGCGACGACAGCGCCAGGGCCGGCTGCGTCAGGCCGTTGAGGTCGCCCGGCACCAGCCCGTGGGTGGCGAAGGCCAGGACCATGAACCCGGACAGGTCCATGCTCTTGATCAGGCCTTCGCTGGCGTCCTTGCCGAGGAACACGCTCTTCGTCAAGTCGGCGTTCATGGCCAGCGCGATCGACGTCACCTCGTCGGCGGTGTCCGGCAGGCGCGGCAGGATGGCCAGTTCGGCGCTGTCGACGCCTTTCGTCTTCGGCGCGGCGCGAAGGCGCACCGGCAGGCCCCGCGTCTTCAACCCGCGGGACGCCAAGGCGGCGGTCTGTATCGGTTTCGGCTTGGCGGCCTCGGCGGCCTGTTGCTCGTTGAAGAACGGATCACCGAACCCGGCGAAGGCCTTGCGCTTGGCGTCGCCGGGCGGCAGGCCGCGAAGGGTCTTCAACGACGCCACCGACGGCAGCATGGTCACGGCGTGGGTGCGGGCCAGCCACGGGATGTCCTTGTAGTTGGAGAACAAGGGCTTCTTCTCCGGACCCAGCTTGGTCTCCTTGGTTGGCAACACCGACAGCGGCAGGTAGCCGAGCGGCCCGTGGGCGACCACCATAATGCTCTTGGAAGATTTCCAGCCGTCGGCGACCGGCGCCAGCAGCGCCTTGTAAAGGCCATGGGCTTCCTCGAGGTCGAACTCGGGGATGTCGCCGAGCGTCTGCGCCTGCGGATCGAGGGCGCCGCGCAGCAGCGCCACCGAATCGTCCAGATCCTGGCGGCCCAGTTTGACGGCGGCGAACGCCACCTTGCCCTTTTTTGGGACCGCCCAGACGTAGGTTTTGTCCGTGCCGACGTAGGTGGAGATCAACGCCTCGCCAGGCCGCAACAAGGCCCGGGCGTCGGCAATGGTCGCCGGCTTCGGGTTGATCAATTCCGCATACGCCGGGAATCGTTTCTCGATTTCCTTGGCCAGCGCCGTCCGCGCGGCGCGCAACTGGTCGATGCTGGTCCGCAGGCTCTTGGCGGCCTTCGGATTCTGCTGGTCGATGGGCGCCGAAAGCATGGTGGCGAGGAGCCCGTAAGAGGCGGCCAATTGTTTCTGTGTGTCCTGTTCGCGCCGCACCAGGTTGGCGAGCGCCGGGTCCTTGGCCGCGGCGCGGGCGGCGGACGCCCCGAGCGCCCGTTGGACCGATTGGCCGCGCGCCACGCCGGCGATGCGGAAGGCCTCGGCCGCCGCGTCGACGCCGGCTTCCTGCTCCAGGGCCGTGCCCCGGACGTCCGCCAACAGGCCGACGTAGGTCTCGAGGATCATGCCGAGCCGTTTTACCTGGGCCCCCTCTGTCGTCGTTTCGTCGTCCGCCTGGCGGGAGCCGGAAAGCAGAATCGGGATCGCCTGGGAAAACGCGCTGAAGGCTTCCTTCTGTTTGTCCATCCCGGCAAGCGCCATGGCGAGCACGCCCAGGGAAGAGGCCGTGTCGATGTTGTCCTTTCCCACCAGTCGTTCGTTGCGGCGCAAGGCCGCCTCGGCGATGGACTTGGCCTCGCCGGCTCGGCCGGCGCCGACCAGCGCAAGGGCCCAGCCGAGGTCATGGGCGAAAAACTGCTCGAAGGTTTTCGGGTCGCCGGCCATTCCCTTCTTCACGGCGTCGAATTCGGAAAGCGCCGCCTTCCAATGGCCCTGGTTGACCAACGATCCGGCAAGCTGATTGCGCACGAAAGCCATCATAAATGAATCTTCGGAGGTGCCGGTCTGCCGGTAGATGTCGATCACCGCCCGGGCCAGTTGCCCGGCTTCTTGATTGCGGCCTTGGGCGCCGATGGTTTCGGCCAGCCGCCTCAACATATATGCGGTGTCCTGGGAATAGCGGCCAACGCGGCGGAGGCTGCTGGTCAGCGCCTTCCGCGCCTTGATCTCGGCCTCGACGAGCCGGCCCTGGCGCCGCAGGAGTCTTGACAGGTCGATATGGGTCAATTCGAGGAGGAACGCATCCGCTTCGTGCGTTTGTTTGCTGAGTGCTCTTTCCGCGGCAGAGATCGAGGCGCGTATGACGGGCTCCGCCTCGGCGTAGCGCCCTTTGAACATGAGGATTCTGCCTTCCGCCCGGCGAATACTACGCGTCCAGACGTCTCCCCACCGTCCCCACGACCGCCAGTCCTGGGCCTCGTTGTACAGGCTCTCCGCCTCGGCTAAGCGCCGATCAGCGGCCTCCAGGTCGCCCGCCGACGCGGAAAGCCGCGCTATTGTCGCGCCCCACGATAGTGCCCTTCCGCTTTTTGATCGGGTATTATTGAAGGCCTCCTCGAGATTACGGATGCTGTCGGCCCAGCTCCCGGCCATGACTTGGGCGATTCCCAGGTCAAAAAGGAAACGTCCCCTTGTATCGCCGAAGGTCCCCTTGGAAAGGCGTTTGGCTTCCTTCAGGTCGGCGAGTTGCCGTCTGACGTCGCCGATCTTCCCGGCCGCCTGGCCCCGCTGCCAGTAGAAACTGGCGAGCTTATCCTTCGTTGCCCCGGCCGGCGGCTCCTTGTTCGCCTCCGCGCGGGCCTTGGCCGCCGCCGCCGGGTCGGCCCGCTTTTCCTTATCCAGGATCGCGGTGATGTCCTTGATGGTGCGGGGCGGCGGCGTGAACGAAGAGCCGGAGAACTTGGCGGTGATTTTCTTCGCTTCCTGAAGCGACACGGTGGGTTTCTGGTCCTGGCAGGCGGAGAGGGCCACCGTCATGGAAACAATGACGCCGAAGCCGAGGGTGCGCCCATAGGCAACACGCGGGTGCCGTTGTGAGCTGTCGTGCGACATCGATGCCTCCCCATTGCGCGGCCACATTTTTTTTAGTTGTTATTTTGTTGATGGCCGCGTGATCTTCCCCCGGATTGTACCGGAGGTTTTCTGATCACAAAAACCAGGGAATATTTGACCACTTAATTAGAAAAGTGGCAAGTTGGCGCAAACCCCTAAACCTTGAGGCCGCTTTCCATCACCGCCGTCATGCGGCGCGAAAACGCCCGCGGGTCGGCCAGCGCCTCGCCGTCGACTATCCGCGCCTGGTCCAGCAACAGCAGCGCCGCGTCGGCGATGAGCGGGTCCTGGCCGCCGCCCTTCNTGGCCCGTTNNGCCAGNCNNTTAATGAGGGNNTGGNNGGGGTTGANCTCCAGCACCCNNGGCGTCANNTCGCCGGCATGCCGGNCTGGCGGTTCTGTTTCAANATNNTTTCCAGGCGNNNNTCCATGTCGCCTTCGCCGGTGACCAGGCAGACGGCGCTTTCGGTCAGCCGTTCGGACGGGCGCACGTCCTTGACCGCCGCGCCCAAAACGACCTTGAACTGCGCCAACAGCGGCTCGATGGCGGCGGCGTCCTTTTCGCCGTCCTTCTTGGCGGCGTCCTTTTTCTTGTTCTTGGCCCCGCCCCTGATCTTGTTCAGGTCGGCGCCGGCCCGGGCCGCCGACTTGAAGGGCTTGCCCTCGTATTCGGCGACGGCGGAAATCCAGAATTCGTCGACCGGGTCGGTCATCAACAGGACCTCGACGTTCTTGGCCTTGAAGCCTTCCAGGTGCGGGCTTTTCAGCAGCGCGTCCGTCTCCTCGCCGGAGATGTAATAGATGGCGTCCTGGGATTTCTTCATCCGCCCGACGTAATCCCCGAGGCTGACCAGGCCGTCCCGGGTGGTGCTTTGGAACCGCGCCAGCGCCATAATCCGCTCGCGGTTTTCCGGCTCCTCGTAGATGCCTTCCTTCAAGACGGCGCCGAAATTGTCCCAGAATTCGGCGTATTCATCAGGCTTCTTTTCGGCCTTTTTCTTGAGTTCCGAAAACAGGCGCTTGGCCAGCCCGGACTTGATCTTCGCCAGTTGCGGGTTGTGCTGGAACATCTCGCGGCTGATGTTCAGCGGCAGGTCTTCCGAATCGACGATGCCGCGCATAAAGCGCAGATAAGGCGGCAGCAGCCCCTCGCAGTCGTCGGTGATGAAGACGCGCTTAACGTAGAGCTTCACCTGCGGCTTGCGGTCCGGGTGGAACAGGTCATAGGGCGGCGTCGAGGGGACGAACAAAAGGTTGGTATAGGCGAGCACGCCTTCGACCCGGTTGTGCAGCGTCATCCACGGTTCATCGAAAGCGTGGCTGACGTGGTGGTAGAATTCCTTGTACTGGTCTTCGGTGATCGATTTCTTGTCGCGGGTCCACAGCGCCGAGGCGGTGTTGAGGGTCCTGTCGCCCCCGCCCCCGCCCCCGTCTCCGCCTTCGTCTTCGCCTTTCAGCACCACCGGGATGCCGATGTGGTCCGAGTGCTGCTTGACAATGGTCTCGATGCGGGCCGGGTCGAGGAACTCGTCGTGCTTCTTGTCCAGGTGGACGATGACGTCGGTGCCGCGCGCGCCGCGCTCGGCGTCGGCGATGGTGAACTCGCCACGGCCGTCCGACGACCACAGCCAGACGTCCTTGCCGCCCGCCTTTCGCGTCAGCACCTCGACCTTCTTGGCGACCATGAACGACGAATAGAAGCCGACGCCGAACTGGCCGATCATCGCCAGCTTGTCCTCGCCGGCGCCGTCGAGCTGGTCAATGAAGGCCTGGGTGCCGGAGCGCGCGATGGTCCCCAGCGCCCCGGTCAGGTCGTCGTGGTCCATGCCGATGCCGTTGTCCGATACGGTCAGGGTCTTGGCCTTGTTGTCGATGGCGAGGGTGATCCGGAAATCGGCGTCGCCTTCGGTCAGTTTCGGCTCGGTCAGGGCCTCGTAGCGCAGCCGGTCACAGGCATCGGACGCGTTCGAGATCAACTCGCGCAGGAAGATTTCCTTATGGCTGTAGAGCGAATGGGCGACGATATCGAGAAGCTTGCTGACTTCCGCCTGAAAGGTGAATTTTTCCCGCGCCATGGCGTTTCCTGATGTCTTTTATCGTGAACCGGTGTTTCCGCTGCCTGATATGCGTCAAGACGCCCGGTTGCGCAAGCCCCGGCGGCCGTAATCGGGAATTCCGGGATTCCCCGGAATCCGATCGCGCCTTGACGCCCGGGCGCCGGCTCGGCCAAGTTCAATCCATGAGCTTATTCACCCCGGACGAGGAAAAGCTTTCCAAGGCCCGCGACCGTCTGCTCGACGAGATCGCCGCCAACGCGCGGGAAACCGAAAACTGGACCGGGCGGGCCCGGTTCTCCGACGCCGTGATGGCGGCCATGGCCCATGTGCCGCGCCACCAATTCATCGATCCCAAGGACGTCGCCGCCGCCTACGTCAACCGGCCGCAGGCCATCGGTCACGGCCAGACCATCTCGCAGCCCTACATCGTCGCCCTGATGAGCGACCTCCTGGACCTTGAACCCACCGACCGGGTGCTCGAAATCGGCACCGGGTGTGGCTATCAGGCCGCCGTGCTGGCCGAGCTGGCGGCCCGGGTGTATTCCATCGAGACGCTGGAACCGCTCGCCGACCGGGCCCGCGAACGCCTGAAATCCCTCGGCTACGACAACGTCGAGGTCAGCACCGGCGACGGATTCGAAGGCTGGCCCGGGGAAGCCCCCTTCGATGCCGTCATCGTCACCGCGGCGCCGCAAAGCATCCCGCAAACGCTGATCGAGCAGCTCCGCCCCGGCGGCCGCATGGCCATCCCCATCGGCCGGGTGGGCGAAACCCAGACCCTGGTCCGCGTGACCAAGGACGCCGAAGGCAACGTCAGCGAACAGGCGGGGCTGCCGGTCGCCTTCGTGCCGATGGTGGCGAAAAAGGGCTGAACCCTTGTTACCTGGTGCCCGATTCCGTCCCTTGCCATCCGGGGCCTAACCCGCCAACCTTAAGCCCATGCAGATCGATACGTCGAGAACCCGGTCGCGCATCGTCGCCGTGCTCGGGCCGACCAACACCGGCAAGACCCACTTGGCGATGGAGCGCATGCTCGGCCACGCGTCCGGCATGATCGGCTTTCCGCTCAGGCTGCTGGCCCGGGAAAACTACGACCGCGCGGTGGCCATCAAGGGCCGGGGACAGGTGGCGCTGATCACCGGCGAGGAAAAGATCGTCCCGCCCGGGGCGCGCTATTTCCTGTGCACGGCGGAATCGATGCCGCTCGACCGCGAGACGGCTTATCTCGGCATCGACGAAATCCAGATGTGCGCCGATCCCGACCGCGGCCACATCTTCACCGAACGGCTGCTGTCGGCGCGCGGCCGCGACGAGACCATGTTCCTGGGCTCCGGCGTCATCAGGCCTTTGCTACGCCGACTGGTGCCCGAGGCCGAATTCGATACCCGGCCGCGGTTTTCGACGCTCAGCTATACCGGCGAGCGCCGGATGGCGCGCCTGAAGCCGCGCACCGCCGTCGTCGCCTTCTCGGCATCGGAAGTCTACGGGCTGGCCGAGCTGGTGCGCCGGCGGCGCGGCGGCGCGGCGGTGGTCCTCGGCGCGCTCAGCCCGCGCACCCGCAACGCCCAGGTCGCCATGTACCAGGAAGGCGAGGTCGATTACCTGGTCGCCACCGACGCCATCGGCATGGGCCTCAACATGGACGTCGACCACGTCGCCTTCGCCGGCACGCGCAAGTTCGACGGCCGGGTGCGGCGCCCCTTGACGGCGCCGGAACTGGCGCAGACGGCGGGCCGCGCCGGGCGCCACATGAACGACGGCACCTTCGGCACGACGGCCAACATCGGGCCGCTCGACGCCGACACGGTGGCGCGGATCGAAAACCACCACTTCGAGCCCCTGAAGTTCCTCTATTGGCGCAACCCGAACCTCGATTTCTCGTCCCTGGCGGCGCTCCAGCGGAGCCTCACCGAACCTCCGCGGACGCCGGGGCTGATCAAGGCCCGCGAAGCCGACGACGAACAGGCGCTCCGCCACCTGGCCCGGGACCCCGAAATCGCCGCACGGGCCAGTACGTCCACGGGGCTGCGTCTGCTCTGGGACGTGTGCCGGATCCCCGATTTCGGCAAGGTCATGAGCGACGCCCATTGCCGGCTTCTGGGCGCCATTTATGGGCACCTGGCCGGTCCCCGGGGCCGCCTGCCGAAGGACTGGCTGGCGGCCCAGGTGTCGCGGCTCGAGCGCGCCGACGGCGGCATCGAGACCCTGGCCGCGCGCATCGCCGCCATCCGCATCTGGACCTACGTTTCCCATCACGCCGACTGGCTCGACGACGCCCCGTGCTGGCAGGACAGGACCCGGGCCATCGAGGACAAGCTGTCCGACGCGCTGCACCGGGGCCTGACGCAGCGTTTCGTCGACAAGCGCGCCGCCATCCTGGTCAGCCGCGTCAAGGACCGCGAAGAGCTGCTGGCGGCCGTCAACGGCGATGGCGAGGTCACCGTCGAGGGCCATTTCATCGGCCGGCTGGAAGGCTTCCGCTTCGTCCCCGACGAAGATGCCGGAGATTTTGAGGACGGCGCCGCCGCCAAGGCGGTGTCGGGGGCCGCGGCACGGGCGCTACGCGGAGAGATCGCGTCGCGGCTGAAGACCCTCGAAGCCGACGCCGACGAAAAATTCGAGCTCGTCCCGGACGAGAGTGAATGGCCCAAGCGGATCGCCTGGCGCGGGGCGGCGGTGGCCCGGCTGGCCTCCGGGCCGTCGTTGTTGAAGCCGGCCGTCGAGCCGTTGTTCGGCGGCCTGCTCGACGCGCCGGGGCGCGAACGGTTGCAACGGCGCCTGCGGGCGTGGCTGGACGGCCGCGTCGCCGCCGTCATGGAGCCGTTGTTGGCGGCGCTGAGGGCCGACGTATCGGCGCCCGTGCGCGGCATCGTCTTCCAGCTTGCGGAAAACCTGGGCTCCGTCGGCCGCGACGCCGTGGCGCCGCAGATCGAAGCCCTGGGCAAGGCCGGGCGCAAGGACCTGCGCGTGCTGGGCGTGCGCCTCGGCCGCCACCGGGTGTTCATGCCGGCCCTGGTCAAGGCCCCCGCCGTCGCCATGCGGGGGCTCCTGTGGGTGGTGGCGCGGGGTCCCGGCGCGGCGCCTCCGCCGCCTCCGCCGCCGCCGTCCTGGGGCCGGGTGTCGCTGCCGGTGGCCGATAATGCCCCCGAAGGACTCTACGAAGCCATGGGCTACGTGCCCTTCGGTCGCCTGACGGTGCGCGCCGACATCGCCGAGCGCATCGCCTCGAAGGCGTGGGCGCTGGGCCGCAAGGGCGCTTTCGAGGCGACTCCGGAATTGCTGTCGCTGGCCGGCTGCGGCACCGGCGGCATGGCGGCCATCCTCAAGGGCCTCGGCTACCGGGGGCGCAAGGACAAGGGCGGCGTCACCCGCTTCCGGCTGGCGTCGAAAAAGAGCACTAAGCCGAAACGGCCGCCCGGCAACAAGCCCAGGCGGAGCAAGACCGCCAAGGATTCGCCGTTCGCCCAGCTCGGCGGCCTGACGGCGGCCCCAGGGAAATAGGTTGGTTTTGGACGCGCAACGCCTGGACAAGTGGCTGTGGTACGCGCGGTTCTTCAAAAGCCGCTCGCTGGCGACGCGGGTGTGCGCGAAGGGCAGGATCAGGGTCAACGGGACCGTCGTCTCCAAGGCCCACCACGGCCTGCGCGCCGGCGATGTGCTGACGTTTCCCCAGGCCCGTCATATCCGCGTCGTCCGCGTCGTCGATCTCGGCGCCCGCCGCGGCCCGGCGGCCGAGGCGCGGACCCTTTACGACGACTTGCAGCCGCCGCAACCGGGGAAAAAAGACGATCCCCGCCCGTTGGCCGCAGCCCGACGCGAACGCGGCCAGGGCCGCCCGACCAAGCGCCAACGCCGGGAGACGGATCGGCTCAAGAGGCCCGCCCCCGAATGAGTGTCCATCCAGGTTTGACGTCCGCAACGGGAAGCTCTTCCATCTTCAGAACGTCGGGTCCACCGGCTTCATGAATTACAACGGCTTTCATCGTCTTCATCGTTCCGTCACACCTGTATTGCGCGCCCATGCGGTCGGTCCAGGTCAAGCACCGGTCCCTTCGGAACGACCTGGGTCGGGTTGATTGTCCGCTGGCTAACGTAATAATGCTGCTTGATGTGATCGAAACTCACCGTCTTGCTTACACCGGGCACCTGATAGAGTTCGCGCATATATTCCGGCAGGTTCTGATAATCCTCGATGCGCTTCAGATTGACCTTGAAGTGACCGTGATACACCGCATCGAACCTGATCAGGGTCGTGAACAGCCGCCAATCAGCCTCGGTGATTTGCCCGCCGACGAGATAGCGTTGAGTCTCCAGCCTGGCATCGAGCCAATCGAGGGTTTCGAATAACTCATCGAAGGCGCTTTCATAAGCTTCCTGTGTCGTCGCGAATCCCGCCCGGTAGACGCCGTTATTGACGTTGGCGTAGACGCGTTCGTTCACCGTATCGATTTCAGCCCGCAACCGTTGCGGATAGAAGTCGAGTGAATTGCCGGTGATCCGGTCGAATGCGGAATTGAACATCCGAATGATTTCGGAGGACTCATTGCTGACAATCGTTTTTGTCTTTTTGTCCCAGAGCACCGGGACGGTGACATGCCCCGAGTATTCGGGATCGACCGCGGTGTAGACTTGATACAGGTAGCGGAAACCATTCACGGCGTCGTTCGGGGTATCAGGCGTTGCTTCGAACTCCCATCCGTTCTCCAACATGTGCGGATGCACGACGGTAATTCCGATGATGTCCCCGAGGCCCTTGAGGGTCCGGAAAATCAGCGTGCGATGCGCCCAGGGGCAGGCAAGCGAGACAAAAAGATGATAGCGGTCCCGCTCCGCCTGGAAGCCCCCTGTTCCGGTCCGGCCGGGACGTCCATCCCCGGTAATCCAATTGCGAAACCGGGCGTCTTCGCGAATGAACCGGCCGGCGGAAGACTTGGTGTCATACCACCTGTCGCGCCAAACGCCGTCAACGAGTAGTCCCATCCCGCGTCTCCTTGCCGATTAGATTGTCCAGCCAATAACGTCCACGATCCTGTCCAGCCGTGATGCGGGCCATGCCAACCATGCCCTGAATTCGGGGTCGGATACCATCGACGCCGGAACGTGGCGCGGCGGCATTAACGAGACCGGCGACAGGCTGACGATGAACCCGGGCCTGTACATCATCGATCAAGGCAACTTCAAGATCACCGGCGGCGCCAGCGCCACCGTGGCCGGGGCCATCTATTCGCCGGCAAAGAAAGTCAAAATCAGCAGCGGCACGACGCTTTCGGGAAGCTGCCTTCAGATCGCCGCCGACACCGCCATTCCTTAAAGTTCCTTGTGGGTGCCGTCGCAGAAGGGCTTCCCGGCGCTCCGCTTGCAGGCGCAGAGATAGGCGGTCTTGCTTTCGTCGGCGGTGAAGGTCAGGGGTTCCAGCCCCGTGTCCTTGTGGGAACCGTCGCAGAACGGCTGATTGGCGCTGCGCCCGCAGGCGCACCAGTGATAGGTCTCGCCGGCCTCCAGATCGACGGCGATGGGTTCTTTCTGGGCGATGACGGGTTCGGTCATGATCGTTTCCTTTCTTGATCCGCGTTCGACCCGGCGCGGATATTGACTGGCCGAGCAAAAATAGACAATTATGAATTTTGTGGAATAATTGTTCGCTAAAAGGAAACAATGGATGGACGTCCTGAAGGCGATGCGTAGTTTCGTCGCCGTTGTCGACCATGACGGGTTTGCCGCCGCCGGCCGCGCCCTGGGGCGATCCAAGTCAATGGTCAGCAAACAGATCTCAATGTTGGAGGATCACCTTGAATGCAGGCTCCTGAACCGCACGACGCGGCATCACGGCCTGACGGAGGCGGGGCATCTCTATCTCGAGCATTGCAAATCGATTCTCGACCAGAACTCAGGCATCGAAGACGTCCTCGGTGAACGCTCCGCCGAACCGCGCGGGACATTGCGCGTCAATGCGCCGGCGTCCTACGGGCGCTTGTTTATCGCCCCCCTGATGGGAGAGTTTTTGAACCGCTATCCCAGTCTGCGAACTGAATTGGTTTTGAGCGACCACTATATCGACATTATCGAGGAGGGCTTTGACTTGGCGGTCCGCATCGGCGGCGATACGCCGCCAAGCCTGATCGCGCGGAAAATCGACCAGACGCGCCACGGTCTCTACGCGAGTCCGAATTGGCTGGCGGCTCACGGCCATGTGTGGACATTCGTCGAACGCCCTTCCAGGCCACTAGGCCGCCCCCAGGCAACCCTGGCCATCGACGATGACTTTCCGGCGCGCCGCCCATTCGTCACCCAATTCGGTCAATGCCGCCTCGTCGAGGAACTGTTGGGCCATGGCGAACAGCACCCCTTCTTCTTTTTGGAAGTGGCCATAGGCCAGTTCCAAGAGTTGATCGATCACGGATTTAAGGGCGTCGGCATCGGTTTCCTGCCTGGCGGCCCTGAGAAGATCGTCAAGCCCGCGGTGTTCTTCGCGCATCACGGCAAGCGGCCCCATCTGCCCGAGGTGGGGTTCCAGGCGAGGGAACAACAGGTCTTCCTCGACCTTGGCATGCGAAAGGAGAAGCCTTTCCAGCACCGAGACGGCGCCATGAATCTCCTGAACGTCATTGGTGTTCGCGGCCGTATCACGCACGTACCCGAACAGTTCGTGGATAACGGCGTGTTCACCCAGCAGGGCATCGGTGAGCTTCATAAGGGCATCCTTGTCGTCATTGGCGATGGCGCCAGCGGAACAGGTGGCAAAGGTATAACGACGAGGCGGATAGACAACCTTGATCTTGGTTAACTACTCACGATCGGCCGACATGGTGACGACATGGCAACGACATAGGGACGGCTTGTGGACGACGGGATCGCGCCTCTCCTTCGACGGGGCCTCTTGCCTTCGCGAAGGCGGGAGGGTTTTGGGCCGCAGGGCGGAGATCACAGAGGACTCAGAGTAGAAGCGAGGAAAGAAAATTTTTAAAATTATTCCCGCCACGTGCGCGTGAAAGATTTCTTCTTGAATCCTCTCTGTGCTCTCTGTGTGCTCTGTGGTGAAAAAAAGAGGCGCAAAAAAGATGAACCACCAAGGCACAAAGACGCGAAAAAGAATTAACAGGCTGCTGAAAAAGTGGATTTTCTCCAACAATCCTTCGAGACGCCGTCCGCTGGCCGGCTCCTCAGGATGAGGCTTCGACACGCTCGCTTGCGCTCG
>NZAZ01000024.1 GCA_002686255.1 Rhodospirillaceae bacterium | reverse complement strand
CTTTCCCAAACGGGTTAGAGTCTTGAACATACCCTTTTCCAAACGGATTAGAGTCTTGAACATACCCTTTCCCAAACGGGTTAGTTCTCTGAACATACCCTTTTCCAAACGGATTAGAGTCTTGAACATACCCTTTTCCAAACGGGTTAGTATTTTTATAACCCCCCTGACCATATCCAGAGGATTGAGCAACAGCAAAACTTGTAAAGACGAGCAGCAATGAGACCGCGACGAACGCTTTTTTCAACACAATATTATTCCTCTTCCCTTTTTGATCGGACGTTTTTAAAGATTGAATGCTAGACGCCTCATCACCCTAGTATATCTACCATTCCGTTCGTAGAAAAGTCATTGCTGAGAGACTTGTTGACCAGTTGCCGTCGCATCGGAAACCTAACCGCTTAGCGGTAGTGGTCATCAGCAACCCTCAGCAACTCGCTGAACCCCGCCAATTGGATTTCTAGTAGTTCGCCACCGGAGAAATGAAAGATGGACGCTGGCAGGTCATTTATCGGGGAGTGGAGTAGACGTTTTAAGGGTGTTTTTGTAGATGAAAATACCTTTATATTTGATACTTGAAAGGGAAAAAATTTTCACAGTTCATTCTCATATACCAAGTAACTATTTAATTTTAAAATAAACATAGTGAACTTAAAATCCTGTGTCTTAGTGACATGTGGGTTCGAGTCCCACCGCCCGCACCATCTGCTTTCGCTTACGCTACAGCGCGATGAGCGTCGTGGCGTTAGCGAAACGGATGCTACGCCGTAACGAAGTGAAGGCGAGCCTGATGAAGTACGTCTACATCCTGCAAAGTGAAAATCAGCGTGATCGATTTTATGTTGGTTCGACGGTTGATCTGGACCGGCGGCTTGACGAACATAATTCGGGAAATTCAGTCCATACCAATAAATACCGACCCTGGAAAATGAAAACCTATGTTGCTTTTGATGATCACGGCAGGGCTGGTGCTTTCGAAGCGTTCTTGAAAACAGGAAATGGACGAATATTCGCTAAAAAACGCTTGTAGCGAGACAAATGCGCGTGACTTGGAGTCACCTGACCCCATATACCGCGCTTTCATTTACCGCGGCATCCTTCGGACGTCTCTCGTGTACGAACGAAAACGGCATTATACTAGATTCACCGCTACCAAAGACCCGATCCGGAGAACACAGATTGACAGGAGGGCAGGACATGAAACTGAATGTTCGGGCGTTCGCGGTCGCACTTAGCATCTGGTGGGGCGTGGGAATTTTCCTTGGCACATGGTGGGTCATCGCGATGAGTGGGGCCACCGGTGAACCCACGTTCCTCGCGCGCCTCTACATCGGCTACGAAATCAGTCCCCTGGGAAGCGTCATCGGTCTCGTTTGGGGAGTGGTCGATGCACTCATCGCAGGGGCCATATTCGCGTGGCTCTACAACACCATCGCGGAAAGGTTCTTTGCGGCGAAAGAACCGCAAGCCCAAGTCTGAGGACAACGAAAGCTGGCGTGGCGCAGGATGGGCCTGCCGCCCAGCGGACCCTGCGGGCCGCGCTTGCGGCCTTGGGCGATTCCCGGCAATCGTCAATCGCCCTAACGCCCCCACGGAAAGCTTGAGGCCGGCGGCAGCGGCCCGTCGCCGTCCCCCGGGCCGCCAAGCGCCTCGGCGATGCGCAGGCCCTCGTTCCATTTCGCCGTCCGCTCGCCGCGGGTGATCGAGCCGACCTTCAATTGCCCGGCCCCCCAGCCGACGGCCAGATGGACGATGGCGGTATCCTCGGATTCGCCGGACCGGGCCGAGACGATGGTCCCGAAACCGGCCTTAGCCGCCGCCTTCATCGCCGCCCGGGTTTCGCTCAGCGTGCCGGCCTGGTTGGGCTTGATCAGGGCCGCGTTACACGCGCCGTCACGAGCTGCTTTTCGTATACGCTCGGCGCTGGTGACCAGGAAATCGTCGCCGATCACCTGCACCCGCTTGCCGACGGCCCAGGTGAAACGCACCATGCCTTCCTTGTCGCCCTCGGCCAGCGGGTCCTCGACGGCGACGATGGGATAGCGTTCGATCCAGTCCACCAGAAGCCCCGACAGACCGTCGGAGTCCAGTTCCTTGCCGTCGCGGGCGAGTTTGTATTTGCCCTTGCAACCGAACTCGGACGCCGCCACGTCGAGCGAGATCGCCATGTCCCGGCCCGGCGCGAACCCCGCCGCCTCGATGGCGCGGGTCAGCATGTCGAGGGCGTCCTCGTTGTTGTCGAACGCCGGCCACAGGCCGCCTTCGTCGGCGACGCCCTGGAGAAGCCCTGAGTCCTCCATCAGCCGGGTGGCGGCGCGGTAGACGCCGGCGGTCCAGTCAAGGGCCTGGGCATAGCTGTCGGCGCCGATGGCGATGACCATGAAATCCTGTATGTCGACGCGCCGCCCGGCGTGGGCGCCGCCGCCGAAGATCTGTATTTCCGGCAGCGGCATCACCGGCGTCCCGGTTTCGCCATCGGCTTGGCGAAGGTATTGCCACAGCGCCAGGCGCTGCGAGAAGGCGGCGGCCCGGGCGGCGGCCAGCGAGGTGGCGATCAGGGCGTTGGCGCCGAGGCGGCTTTTGTCGGCGGTGCCGTCAAGCTCGATCAACAGCTTGTCGAGGGCCTCCTGGCCGGTGACGTCCCGGCCCCGGACGGCGGACGCGATTTCCCCGTTGACGGCTTCGATGGCGGCGTCGACCCCGAAACCGCCGAAGGCGTCGCCGCCGTCGCGCAATTCCACCGCCTCGCCGGTGCCGACCGACGCCCCGGAGGGCGCGATGGCGCTGCCTTTAGCGCCGTAGCGCAGCGTGATCTCGACCTCCACCGTCGGCCGGCCCCGGGAATCCCAGACCCGCCGGGCATGGGTGGACTTTATTTTGGTTTTGCTCATAGCGCGTCCGCCCAGGCCCGGCGCACGTCCCCGAGGCGGGACACCGGGTCCGACAACAGTTTCCCGGCGGCCCGGCGGACCCTTTCCCTGTCCGCCTCGTTGGTGATGTATTCGACCGGCGATTTGCCGTCGACGCGGGCCAGGAACAGCCCCGGCAGCAGCCGGGCGGCGCCGGCTTCGACGTCCGGCAAGGGCCCCTTGGCCACCGTTTCCCCGTAGGCCCCGGACAGGGCGTCGAAGCATTCCAAATACCCGGGCGCGGCCCCGGGCCGGGCCAGGCATTTCAGCAACAGGTGGTTGAGGCAAAAGGCGAGATCGAAGGCCGGGTCCCCGTACCAGGCGCATTCGGCGTCCAGGAACACCGGCCCGCCGGGCCCGGCGAGGATGTTCTTGGGGCTGACGTCGCCGTGGACCAGGGCGGCGTGGGTGTTTCCGGTGACGCGGGACAGGTCCATCAGCGCCGGCGCCAGATCGGGATGCGCCGCCGCCGCGGCCTCCAGGTACGGCGCCAGGCGGATGGCGTGAAAGATGGCGTCGGTCGGGAACCGGGCCCGGATGCCGTCGTCGCCGGCGGTGGCGGAGTGGATTTGGGCGATCCGGGTTCCCACCCGGGCGGCGAAATCCGTATCCGCGCGCCCGGCCAGCAATTCGTCTTTCCATGACGGGTATTGGCCGGGGTCCAGGTATTCCATGGCGAACATGCCGGCGCCGGGGTCGTGGGCGAGGACCTTCGGCGCGGCGCCGGGAACGATCCCGCCCGCGGTTTCCAGCCACGCCGCCTCATAGGCGTTGCGCTCCACCGGCGCCCGCCAGTCCTGGGCGACCTTCAGCTTCGCCCGCGCCCGTTTGACGCACACCGGCCCGCGGCCGAGATCGAGGCGCCAGATATCGGAGGCGACGCCGCCCGTCAGTTCCTGTGAATGCGGCCACTCATCCGCCGCTGCCAGACCGGCCCGGCGCAGCATTTCAAGGAACTCTGGGGGCGGTTTTGTCATGACCGGGTTTTTTTGGCTTTTAGCCGGGACGGCCCTCTGGACGCCCCTGGGGACGCCCGTGGGCCAAGTCGTAATCGCGGAAGACCTCGGCGACGCGGATCCGGTAATCCTGGAAAATCCCGTTTCGCCCTTCCTCCTGGGCGTCCCGGTGGCTGGGCAGGGCGTACCACGCCTCGACCGCCTCGCGGTCGCGCCAGAACGACAGCGACACGTATTTGTCTTCGTCGGCCAGGCTCCGGAACCGCTCGATGGAAATGAACCCGTCGGCCTGGTCCAACTTTTCCCTGAGCGCCTGGGCGAGGTCGAAATACCTTTCGCCCCGGGCCGGATCGACCTTGACTTCGAAAATCACCGCAATCATTTCCCTGTCCTCCGTTTGGCGTCCGATCCATCCTTAAACCATGCCCGGGGCGGATTGAAAAGGCGGCTGGCCAACGCCGGCCGGGGCGCGTAAGACTTCCGCCGAGGCCCCGGCCGGGCAGGGGGGCAAAGGAGGAAAGAGATGACGTGGCGGCTGTTGCGGACGATCCTGATCCTGCCGGGAACGGCCCTGGTTTTCGTTCCCGGAGCCATCCTTTGGGCCGCCGCCGGCACCGGATACGCCGGCGCCTGGGCGATGCCGGGCCAAATACGGTTTTGGGCCGGTGTCGGATGTTTAGGGGCCGGCCTGTTCCTCGCCGGCTGGACCATGCGGCTGTTCGCCACCGTCGGCCAGGGCACGCCGGCGCCGTGGGACCCGCCGCGAAAGCTGGTGGTACGGGGACCTTACCGCCACGTCCGCAACCCGATGATTTCAAGCGTGCTGTTCATGCTCGCCGGCGAGGCGCTGTTGTACCAGTCCTGGGCGCTGGCGGCATGGGGGCTGTTCTTCTTCGCCGCCAACGCGGTCTACTTTCCACTGTCCGAGGAAAAGGGGCTGGAGCGCCGGTTCGGCGGCGATTACCGGACCTACAAGGCCAACGTGCGGCGCTGGATCCCGAGGATCAGGCCCTGGCGGCCGGCCGACGAATAGGGTGGCCGAAAAGGCACCGGGCCCCTTGGGGGAAAGGGGCCCGGCGGATAGGCAGGAACGGGATGGGAGAAAAGAGAGGTTGTTTTCTTGACGCCCATAATGCCGCTTTTGACCGGCCCATGCTGTGACGGCGGTCACAGGGCGGCGTTTTTTCGTATATTTTGATGAAAACGGCGGATTTCCAGGCGTTTTTTAATGTTTTTAATGGGATTTTCCGGCCCTTTCGTGCCTCCTCCGGGGGAATAGGCTAAACTCGGTCCATGGCAGCGGTATTAAGCGTCGGGACGGAGTTTCAGATGTGGGCGGTCTTCGCCCTCATCCTCGGCGCCTTGGGTTTTTACCTGTTCGAGCGCGCGGCGATGGAGATGACGTCGCTCGGCATCATCTGCGTGCTGTTGATATTTTTTCATTTCTTCCCGATCGTCGGCGCCGACGGGGCGGCGGCCCTGCCCCCCGCCCGTATCCTCCATGGCTTCGCCAATCCGGCCTTGATCACGGTGCTGGCGCTTCTGGTGATGGGCCAGGGCATGATCCGCACCGGAGTCCTGGACCGGGGCGCCAGGCTGATCCTGGGCCTGGGCGGCGGCAACGCCGGGTTGTTCGTGTCCCTGTTGGTGATCCTGGTGGCGTCCATTGCCGTCAGCGCGTTTCTCAACAACATCCCCGTCGTCGTCATCTTCATCCCGATCATGGATTCCCTGGCCCACCGTTACGGCCGCTCGGTGTCGAAACTGATGATCCCGCTGAGCTACGCCGCGGTTCTGGGCGGCATGACGACGCTCATCGGATCGTCGACCAACCTTCTCGTCAACTCGGCCCTCGTCGAGATGAAGGTCGCGCCGTTCGCGTTTTTCGGCTTCTCCATCCCCGGGCTGATGATGGCGGCGGCGGGGTTGGGGTATGTCGTTTTTGTAGCGCCCCGGCTGCTGCCGGACCGGGCCGGACTGGCCGACAGCCTGACCGAGGACGACGGCAGGCATTTCGTCGCCCAGATCACCGTTTCGGCGGATTCCGAACTGGTCGGAAAAGGCGCGCCGGGGGGGCATTTCGCCAGCCTGCCGGAGAAGACCCTGCGCCTGGTGCAGCGGGGCGAACAGGCGATCCTGCCGCCGTTCGAGGATTACGTCGTCCGGCCCGGCGACGTGCTGGTGGTGGCGGCGACCCGCAAGGCGCTGGCCGCTTTCCTGGCCGAGGACCCGGGGCTGCTGTATCCCGACCTGGAAGAGGGCCATTCGTTCGCTTCCGATACGGACCCGGGCGGGCGCTGGCAGGAAGGCGGCCAGGCCCTGGCCGAGGTCATGGGCGCCCCGGCGTCCGGCATGAAGGGCCAGACCCTGCCGCAGATCGGGTTTCGCTATAAGACTCAGTGCATCGTGCTCGGCATCCAGCGCCGGTCCCGGATGATCCGCCAGCGGCTCACCGACATCCGGTTGGAGCCCGGCGATGTGCTTCTGGTCCAGGGGCAGCCGGACGACGTGGCGGCGTTGAAACGGCAACGCGACGTGGTGTTGCTGGAATGGTCGGCCGAGGACCTGCCGGCGCTCGAACATGCCAAGCGGGCGACGCTGATTTTTCTTTTCGTCATCGCCCTGGCGGCATCCGGCGCGGTGCCGATCGTCGTCGCGGCGCTGACCGGCGCGGCGGCGTTGGTGGCGGTCGGCGTGCTCAACGTGCGCCAGGCGTTTCGGGCCGTGGACCCGAAAATCGTCACCACCATCGCCGCCGCCTTGGCGTTGGGCGTCGCCCTGCAGGAAACCGGCGGCGCCCGATTCTTGGCGCATGAGTTGGTGACGGCGCTTGAGGGTGCTTCACCGGCCACCGTCCTGTCGCTGTTCTTCCTGTTGGTGGCCGGGCTGTCCAACGTCATCAGCACCAAGACGGCGGCGGTGCTGTTCACGCCGATCGCCGTCGACCTGGCGCTTGAGCTGGGGGTGGAGCCGCATGTATTCGCCGTCGCCGTGGTCTTCGCCGCCAACTGTTCCTTCGCCTCGCCGCTGGGTTATCAGACCAACCTTCTGGTGATGGGACCGGGGCATTACAAGTTCACCGACTTCGCCCGCGCCGGGCTGCCGCTGATCGTGCTGCTGTGGGCGGCGTTTTCGCTGTTCGCGCCCTGGTATTACGGGATTTAGGGCCGAGAACAAGAAGGGGCTTCCCCCGGCCCTTTATTCGCCCCCGGCCCCGAAACGCCGTCCTTGACCGGCCGGGGGGGCCTGCCTATAAGGACCGCGGGCCACGGCCCCCCAACGGGCCGCGACCTTCTGCGAGGAAGGAGCAATATCGTGAACGCCAAGCGTAAGCCGGACGCGCGTCCGGCGAACCCCCGTTTTTCATCCGGTCCCTGCGCCAAACGTCCCGGCTGGTCCGTTTCCGGCTTAGAGGACGCCTTCGTCGGCCGCTCGCACCGCCACAAGGACGGCAAGGCGCGCCTGAAAGAGGTCATCGAGCGCACCCGGGCCCAGCTTTCGATCCCCGACGGCCACCTCATCGGCATCGTGCCGGGGTCCGACACCGGGGCCATGGAGATGGCCCTGTGGTCGCTCTTAGGATCCCGCGGCGTCGACGTGCTGAGCTGGGAGAACTTCGGCGATACCTGGGCCAAGGACGTCCGCGACCATTTAAAGCTCGACGACGTGCGGGTGCTGGACGCGCCTTACGGCGAACTGCCGGACCTGGGCGCCGTCGATTTCGGCCGCGACGTGGTTTTCACCTGGAACGGCACCACCTCGGGCGTTTGCGTCCCCGACGGCGGCTGGATCGCCGCCGGCCGCGAAGGGCTGACGCTGTGCGACGCCACGTCGGCCGTCTTCGCCATGGACCTGCCCTGGGACAAGCTCGACGCCGCCACCTGGTCGTGGCAGAAGGTGATGGGCGGCGAGGGCGGGCACGGCATGCTGGTGCTGTCGCCCAGCGCCGTCGAACGGCTGCAGAGCTACACCCCGCCGTGGCCGCTGCCGAAGGTCTTCCGCCTGACCAGGGGCGGCAAGCTCAACCCCGAGCCGTTCGAGGGCGTCACCATCAACACGCCGTCGATGCTAGCCGTCGAGGACGCGCTCGACAGCCTCAAATGGATTGAATCCGTCGGCGGCGCCAAGGGCATGATGGCGCGGACGGAGGCCAACTACGCGGTCCTCGAAGCCTGGGTCGAGGCGTCTGACTGGGCCGGTTTCCTGGCCCGGGACCCGGCCAGCCGGTCGCACACCTCGGTCTGCCTGCGCATCACCGATCCGTGGCTCGACGGCCAGTCCGACGGCTTCAAGGCCGGGGTCGGCAAACGCCTGGCGGCGCTGCTCGACGGCGAAGGCGCGGCCTATGACATCGCGTCCTACCGCTCGGCACCACCGGGGCTCCGGATCTGGGCCGGGGCGACGGTTGAGGTGGCCGACCTGGAGGCGTTGGCGCCGTGGCTCGACTGGGCCTGGGCGGCGCTGAAGGCGGAAGGAGGGGACGATGCCTAAAGGAAAAACAAAACCGAAAGTCCTGATCGCCGACGACATGAGCCCCCTGGCCCGGGAATGCTTCAAGCGGGCCGGCATCGGCGTCGACGTCAAGACCGGGCTCGACAAGCAGGGCCTGCGCGCCATCATCGGCGGCTACGACGGGCTGGTGGTGCGTTCGGTCTCCAAGGTGACGTCGAAGGTTCTGGCGGCGGCGAACAACCTCAAGGTCATCGGCCGCGCCGGCATCGGCGTCGACAACATCGACATCGAGACCGCCACCACCAAGGGCATCGTCGTCATGAACACGCCGTTCGGCAATTCCATCACCACCGCCGAGCACGCGATTTCGATGATGCTGGCCGTGGCCCGGCAGATCCCCCAGGCCAACGTCTCCACCCACGCCGGCAAGTGGGAAAAGTCGCGCTTCATGGGCGTCGAACTGATGGGCAAGACCCTGGGCATTATCGGCTGCGGCAACATCGGCTCGATCGTCGCCGACCGGGCCCAGGGCCTGAAGATGAAGGTCATCGCCTATGATCCGTTCCTGACGGCGGAACACGCCGACGGCATCGGCGTCGAAAAGGTGGAATTGCCGGAATTGTTCAAGCGCGCCGACTTCATCAGCCTGCACACGCCGCTGACCGACGCCACCCGCGGCATCATCGACGCCAAGGCGATCAGGAAGATGAAAAAGGGCGTGCGCATAATCAACTGCGCGCGCGGCGGCCTGATCGTCGAGAAGGACCTCAAGAAGGCGCTGGAAAAAGGCGACGTGGCCGGCGCGGCGCTCGACGTGTTCGCCCACGAGCCGGCGGAGAGCAACCCGTTGTTCGGCCTCGACAACGTCGTCGCCACGCCGCACCTGGGCGCCGCGACGTCGGAAGCCCAGGAAAAGGTGGCCCAGCAGATCGCCGAGCAGATGGCCGATTTCCTGATCACCGGCGCCGTCGCCAACGCGCTTAACATGGCCTCCGTGTCGGCCGAGGAGGCGCCGGCGCTGAAACCCTATATGACGCTGGCCCATCAACTGGGAAGCTTCGCCGGCCAGGCGACGCGCTCGGCGGTCGAGGAGGTCACCCTCGCCTACGAAGGGCAGTGCGGCGATCTCAACTGCCGCCCGTTGACGGCGGTGGTGCTGCAGGGGCTGTTGTCGCCGTTGATGGAAGGCGTCAACATGGTCAACGCGCCGGCCATCGCCAAGGACCGCGATATCCACGTGCGCGAGGTGCGCTCCGACGAAGCCGGGGCCTTTCAGACCCTGGTGACGCTGACGGTGACGACGGAAAGCCAGACCCGCTCCATCGCCGGGACGCTGTTCAACGACGAACCCCGCGTGGTCCGGATCAAGGACATCCCCATCGACGCCAAGCTGGGGCCGAACATGCTCTACCTCACCAACGAGGACAAACCGGGGATCATCGGCGGCGTCGGCACCATCCTCGGCGACGCCGGGGTCAACATCGCCACCTTCCACCTGGGCCGGTCCCACGAAGGCGGCAACGCCATCGCCCTGATCGAGATCGACGGCAAGCCGGCCGACGAACTGGTGCGCAAGATCGCGGCCCTGGAAAGCGTCACCCTGGCGATCCCGATGACGTTTTAGGGAAGCGCGCGGCTATTCGCCGAGTGCTTTGCAGCGCTCCTCGAACTCCTCGGTGGTCATCTCGCCCCGGGCGTAACGTTCCTTGAGGATGTCGACCGGCGACTTGATGGTCGGGCCGTGAATCCCTCCGCCGGCGGCGGCGCCGCCGATCCAGCGCACCACCAGGACGACGATCAAGACGATGGCGGCGATGACGACGATCATCATCAAAGGACCCCACAGCCAATGGCCCATACCGCCGCCCCACATGTAGCCGTGGCCGGAATAGCCTTCCTTGCCGCCGTTGGCCCAAGCCATGACCGGCGCCAGGGCCGCAGTGAAACCGAACATCAGGCCGGTCAGTCTGCTCATCATTTTTATCACTCCCTTGGAAGTCATATCTAAACGACAGGATACCATCGAAAATGGGAATTGCGTTGACCAAAATCAAGCAAGACCCTTTATAAAAAAGGGTTTTAACGTCCGGCCTCCGGGGTGATAAGGTTAACCAAGCTCGCGGCGAAAATCGAACGGGCAGACAAGGGAGGATTAGCGGTGTAACCGCCGCTGTTTCGGGACGCCCAGGCGCGGCGTGGTGCGCGGACGTTCCGGGTTCCCCCCCATGTTGTTGCCATCCGTCCGTGGGTGCCAAGTTTTGTGCGGGAGGGGCCGGCGACCATGGAGAACTTTCTCCTTATCAATCCTAGCGAATGCACCGGCTGCATGCAGTGCGAAATGGCATGCAGTTTCCATGGCGAGGGGGCGTTCAATCCGGCCAAGTCGCGGATCAAGGTCTTCGAATTCAAAGAGCGGAGTCTGTTCGTTCCCTACACCTGCACCCAATGCAACGAGGCATGGTGCATGACGGTGTGTCCCGCGGACGCCATTTCCGTCGACGGCGACACCGGCGCCAAGGTGGTCGATGACGATGTCTGCGTCGGCTGCAAGGTGTGCACCATCGCGTGTCCCTTCGGCACCGTCAATTACAACGCCGACACCGGAAAGGTCATCAAGTGCGATCTTTGCGGCGGCGAGCCGGCCTGCGTTGAAATCTGCCCGACGACGGCATTGAGTTTCGTCGATGCCGGGCAGGCCGGAGTGGAGAAAATGCGCGAATGGGCGGGCAAGACAGATATGAACATCCAGACACAGGAACAGCCAAGGAGAGTGTGATATGGCTTGGACTAGAAAAATTCTGCGCGTGAACCTGACCGAAGGCACCTGCGAAAGCGAGCCTTTGAACATGGAATGGGCGCAAAAATACCTTGGACANNGNGGCNTNGCNACCAAGTANCTNGTCGAGGANACCGACCCCANGGTCGATCCNTTGTCNNCNGACAANAAGATGATCNTNGCNACNGGNCCNNTGACNGGCACCATCGCNCCGACCNNCGGGCGCTNNTCGGTNNTCNNCAANGGNCCNCTCACCGGNGCCATCGCNTGTTCCAANTCNGGNGGNTTCTTCGGNGCCGAGNTNAAGAACGCCGGCTGGGACATGATCATCTTCGAAGGCAAGTCGGTGAGTCCGGTTTATCTTTCAATCGAGAACGACAATGCCGAGCTGGTCGACGCCTCCGATCTTTGGGGCAAGTCGGTGTGGGAAACCGAGGACATGATCCGGGAAGCCCGCGGCGACAACGATGTCCGCATCGCCTCCATCGGCAAGGCCGGCGAGAACGGGGTGCTATTCGCCTGCATCATCAACGACAAGGACCGGGCCGCGGGACGGTCCGGCGTCGGCGCCGTGATGGGGTCGAAGAACCTGAAGGCGGTCTGCGTACGCGGCACTTTGGGCGTCGAGGTCGAAGACGGCATGAAGTTCATGCAGGCGACCAGCGCGGCCAAGAAAATCCTGGCCGATAACGCGGTCACCGGCGAGGGGCTGCCGACCTACGGCACCCAGGTGCTGATGAACGTCATCAACGAAACCGGCGCGCTGCCGACCCGGAACGCCGGCGACGTCCAGTTCGATGGCGCGTCGAAAATCGGCGGCGAGGCCATGCATGAGGTCCGGGAATCGGACGGCAAGGCCAACCTGGTTTCCAGCCATGCCTGTTTCTCGTGCCCGATTTCATGCGGCCGGATATCGCAGATCGATCCCGAACACTTCACCGTCAAGGGCAAGCCCAAGTATCTGGAGCCGTCGGGCGGGCTGGAGTACGAAAACGCCTGGAGCCTGGGCGCCGCCACCGGCGTCGATGACCTGGAGGCGTTGACCTATTGCAATTTCGTTTGCAACGAACAGGGATTCGACCCGATCTCGTTCGGGTCCACCGTCGCCGCCGCCATGGAGATGTATCAGTCGGGCGCCATCGGCGACAACGTGACCGGCGGCATCAAGCTCGAATTCGGCAATACCGAAGGCCTGATTCAGATTCTCGAGGCGACCGCCGCGGGCGAAGGCTTCGGCAAGGAGATCGGCCTCGGCTCCAAGCGTTTGTGCGAGAAATATGGCAAGCCCGAACTGTCGATGACGGTCAAGGGGCAGGAATTCCCGGCCTACGACCCGCGCGGCATCCAGGGCATGGGGCTGACGTACGCGACGTCGAACCGCGGCGCGTGCCACTTGCGCGGCTACACCGTGGCTTCCGAAGTCCTCGGCATTCCCGAAAAGACCGATCCCCTGGTCACCGACGGCAAGGCCGGCCTGGTCAAGGCCTTCCAGGACGTAACCGCGGCGGTGGATTCGTCGGGAACCTGCATCTTCATCACGTTCGCGCTGACCATGGACGACATCGCGCCGCAGGTCGACGCCGCGTGCGAAGGCGATTGGACGGCGGATACGCTGATGGAGGTCGGCGAGCGGATCTGGAACATGGAACGCCAGTACAACATCGACGCGGGTTTCACCGGCAAGGACGACACCCTGCCCAAGCGCCTATTGAAGGACGCGGCCAAGGCCGGCCCGGCGGAAGGGTTGACCAGCGGCCTCGATAAGATGCTGCCGGAATACTACGAGCTCCGCGGCTGGAGCGCCGACGGCGTGCCTTCGAAGGAGACCATGGAGCGCCTGGCTCTGTAACAGGACCACGGTCGCCAAGCCGGACCAGGGGCCGGACCAGGAGGATTGGCATGAAACATATCATTGCCGGCGCCGGTCCGGCAGGGGTTGTCGCCGCCGAAACGCTGAGGAAGGCCGACGCGGAAGCGGAGATTCTGCTTCTCGGGGGCGAGCCCGGGCCGCCCTACGGGCGGATGGCTATCCCCTATGTGTTGGTCGGCGACATCGAGGAAGCCGGCGCCACTCTGCGCAAGACGGACGGCCACTATGAAAGCCTCGGCATTGAGGTCGTGCAGGACCGTCTTGCCAAGGTGTCGGCGGACAAGCGCGAAGTCACGCTCGAAAGCGGGGCCAAGGTTGCCTTCGACAGCCTGCTGATCGCCACCGGGTCTTCGCCGGTCAAGCCAACCGTGGAGGGGCTGGACCTGCCCNGCGTGCATCATTGCTGGACCCTGGAAGACGCCCGCAACATCTCCGCCCTGGCGAACGACGGCGCCGACGTGGTGCTGATGGGGGCAGGCTTCATCGGCTGCATCATCCTGGAAAGCCTGATTTCACGAGGCGTCAAGCTGACCGTGGTCGAAATGGAAGACCACATGGTGCCCAGGATGATGAACGATACCGGGGGCGCCATGCTCAAACGCTGGTGCGAGTCCAAGGGCGTCGCCGTCTTGACCGGAACCCAGGCGGTGAAGGTGGAAAAAGCGGGCGAGAAGGGCCTGAGCGTCCACCTCTCCAACGGCGACGCGGTGCCGGCGGTGTTGGTGGTGGTGGCGACGGGGGTCAGGGCCAACGCCGGGTTCCTGGATTCCTCCGGCGTCGAAATCAAGGACGGGATCGTCGTTGACGACCGCATGAAAACGTCCGTGGACGGCATCTATGCCGCCGGCGACGTTGCCGAAGGGCCGGATTTTTGCGGTGGCTGGTCGATTCACGCGGTGCAGCCGACGGCGGTGGATCACGGGCGCGTGGCGGCGCTCAACATGGCCGGGCGGGACGTCCGCTTCCGGGGCAGCCTGGCCATGAACGTGCTCGATACGGCGGGGCTGATCTCGGCGTCCTTCGGCCGTTGGCAGGGCGTGGACGGCAGCGATTTCGCCGAGGCCCTCGACGAGAAAAAATTCCGCTACATTCGCCTGGCGTTCGAAGACGACCGCATCGTCGGCTCGCTGACCTTGGGACGCACGGACTACGTCGGCGTCCTGCGCGGGCTGATCCAGACGCCGGTGCGGCTGGGCGCGTGGAAGGAAAAGCTGATCGCCGACCCGCACCGCATCGCCGAGGCCTACGTGGCCACCGCCCTTTATCCCGCTGTCGCCTAGTCGATGATCGTCCGCGTCAAGCTTTACGCCAATCTGGACGAATACCTTCCGGACGGCAGTTCCCGCAACCAGGCCGACATGGACTTCGCCGACGGTACGACGGCGGCCGCCGCCCTGGCGCGGCTCGGCCTGCCGCCCGAGGTCTGCCACCTGGTGCTGGTCAACGGCGTCTTCCTGGCCCCGAGCGAAAGGGCGGCCAACGTCCTGGAGGACGGCGACCATTTGGCCGTTTGGCCGCCCGTCGCAGGGGGATAGGGGTCGTGGCCGCGACCCCGGACCCGGTTGCCGTCGAGAAGAAAATGGCGCTGACCCACGCGGATTTCTTCCGCATTATTCCCCGTGTGCTGGGCACCGATAATTTCGAGAAAAAACCGGACGGCGTGATCCTGGAAGACGGCGAAAAGCGCCTGGAGATCACGCTCGGGCCCGAACGGGAACGCCGCATCGCCAACCTCAGGGTCCCGGCCACCGACGTGAGGCTGGAGTTCTCGGGTTACACCGACTCCGAACGGGCGGCCCAGCTCGATCTCTTCGAGCGCATGTTCCAGAAAGGCGGCGGGTAGGGGGGTGGGGACGAATCCCGGTTCCCGTCACAACCTTCGATTTACCTACAACTCGGCGAAGGAAAACGGAACGAATCCGCGGTAGGTGTCGTTAACGGAGATGCGGCGGTTCAAAGGCGGGTAGGCTCGCTGGTGGCAATCCACACGCTCGCAAAGCCGGCAATTGACACCGATCGGTGTCACGTTTGCCCGATCGCCGAGGTCCAGGCCGTCGGCATAGACCAGACGGCGCGCGTGCTTGATCTCGCACCCCATGCCGATGGCTAATTGTTGCTCCGGAAGATGAAAGCCGCCGCCCGATCCGGCCCCGGTGCGGGAAATGGAGAAATAGGCGGTGCCGTCCTCCATCTCCACGACCTGGGTTACGATCTTGCCGGGCGTGCGGAAGGCCTCATGGACGTTCCACTTGGGACAGGTTCCGCCGAAACGCGCGAAGTGGAAGCCGCCGGAACTGAACCGCTTGGAGACGTTGCTGGCCCGGTCGATCCGCAGGAAAAAAAACGGGATGCCCCGGGAACCGGGCCGTTGCAGGGTGGTTAACCGGTGGCAGATCTGTTCGAAGCTGGCGCCGAACCGCCGCGCCAGGATCTCAATGTCGTAGCGCTGTTTTTCGGCAGCATTGAGAAACCGTTCATAGGGCATCATGACGGCGCCGGCAAAATAGTTGGCCAGCCCCAGCCGGCAAAGCTGCACTGCCTCGTCGCCGGTTACTTCGGCCTCCGAGATGATGCCGTCGATGAGTTCGCGGTGGCTTCGGATCCCGGCCTGGAACGCCAACTGGAAGGTCCGGCCCGGGTGGCCCAGCATCTCCGAGAGGAATAGGCGGCTTGAGTGCCGGTCGTAGCGCCACAGCAGATCGGGCATGAAGTCGATGGGCATGACCTTGACCGTGAAGCCATGGGCCCGCTTGAGGTGCTGGCGTAGCGCGTAATTGAGATCGTCGGCGTCCTCCAAAGCGTCCGCCCACAGCGTCTCCGCCGCCGTCTCCAGTTGGGGGAAATGATTGTTGTGGTCGTGGAAGAAATCCCGTGCCTGGTCGACGGGAAACTGGTTGGCGTCGATGTCGATGGCGACCTCTCCATCGGCCATTTGCTCGGTAACGGCGGCGGCGTTGGTGATGGTCTCGCGATAGGCCCGATAGAGCTTGAACATAGCCTGGGCGGCATCCGGGCTGGCGCCCACGATATCGGTCAGTTCGTTGTTGGTGATTTCGAGGTTTTGGAACAGCGGGTCGCTGAACACCTCCTTAAGGGACGCGGCAATCCGGGCATCGTCCTCGCCGCTCAGCTCCTTCAAGTCGACGTCGTAGATGTCGTCAAGGCGCAACAACAACTGCACCGTGAGCGGGCGTTGGTTGCGTTCGATAAGGTTGAGATAACTGGATGAAATGCTCAGGTCGTCGGCCATCGCCTTCTGGGTCAAGCCCAACTCACGGCGCAGCCTTCGGATGCGCCTGCCGGGGAAGATCTTTTTCTGGCCCGTCGCCATCCCGCTTGTCGAAACCTTACAATCTTTACAATTTGAACAAAAATGATATCAAAGACTAAACATAATAACCTTTTATTTGCAATATGTTATTGACGACGTGATGTAAAGGATAAAGATTGTAATAGTTTTTTATCCAACTTCACTACATAGGAGGCCCACGACCATGCCCGGACAAGCCCAGAAATTCGAAGATCTCGTTCCCGGCGCGCTAGTCTCCCGCTTCCAGGGCATCGCCAGGGATTACGCCCCGGCCGATGTCGAACGGCTTCGCGGGTCGGTGCCAATAGCCCACACCCTCGCCGAACGGGGCGCCAACCGGCTGTGGGAATCCCTGCGAACCGATGACCGCGTGTGCGCGCTCGGCGCCATGACCGGCAATCAGGCGGTTCAAATGGTTCGGGCCGGACTGAAAGCGATCTACCTGTCCGGGTGGCAGGTCGCGGCCGACGCCAATGCCGCCAACGCCATATATCCCGACCAGAGTCTTTACCCCGCCAATTCGGGACCCCAGCTTTGCCAGCGGATCAACAACGCGCTCCTGCGGGCGGACCAGATCGAGCATTGCGAGGACGGCGCCACCATCGATTGGTTCGCGCCCATCGTCGCCGACGCCGAAGCGGGATTCGGCGGACCGTTAAATGCCTTCGAGATCACCAAGGCGTTCATTGAGGCCGGTGCTGCGGCGGTGCATTTCGAGGACCAGTTGGCGTCCGAAAAGAAGTGTGGGCATCTCGGCGGCAAGGTGCTGATCCCGACGCAGCAGCACATCCGGACCCTGAACGCGGCGCGCCTCGCCGCCGACGTTATGGGCGTGCCGACGCTTATCATCGCCCGCACCGACGCCGACAGCGCCCAACTCATCACCAGCGACATCGACGAGCGCGACCGCCGGTTCATCGCCGGCGACGAACGCACGCCCGAGGGCTTTTACCGGCTGCGCGCGGGCCTCGAGAGCTGTATCGCCCGCGGCCTCAGCTATGCGCCCTACGTGGACCTGATATGGTGGGAAACGTCGAAGCCGAACCTGGACGACGCCCGCACGTTCGCGGACGCCATCCACGAAGAGTTCCCTGGCAAGCTTCTGGCCTACAACTGCTCACCTTCGTTCAACTGGGAAGCCAACCTGGACCCCCAAGCCATCGCCGATTTCCAGACCGAATTAGCGGCCATGGGCTACGGGTTTCAGTTCGTGACGCTGGCCGGATTCCACCAGCTCAACCACGGTATGTTCGAGCTTTCCCGACGTTACGTCCAGCAGGGCATGTCGGGTTACGTGGACCTGCAACGGGCCGAATTTGCCAGCGAGGCCAACGGCTACACCGCCACCCGCCACCAGCGCGAGGTCGGCACCGGCTATTTCGACGCCGTGGCCATGGCGCTTTCGGGGGGCGCGACCTCAACCACGGCAATGGGCGATTCCACCGAGACCGACCAGTTCCACGACCACGCGCAAACGACGGCGGCTGCCCAATGACGCACACCGACACGCAATCGGTCCCGGGCGATCACTCCGGGACAAGAGGAGCATGACCATGGAATCCATGACCATTCGGGAACGGCCGCCGAAGGCGGAACCCTTTCCCTCACGAACCGAGCCCGTGGAAAGACCGGATGGGTTTACCGCCGAGGAGGACAGCAAGATCCGCGTCGTCACCAACAGCCTGCACCGGCTGAACGAGGCCATCACCGAAGCGGTCAAGGCCGGCCTGACGGTGGAGATCAAACGTGCATCCCGTTTCCACGCCGGCACCGGCGATTGGGGCGACCAGATTTATCTCGTGATCCACAAGGACAACTGAGCCGCATGCGGTTTTCCCCGTTGTCGGGAAGGCCGAACTCGGCCAGCTTGTCGCGGCGCTGGTCGTTCTTTCTTTGGTTTTCCGCCTGCATCCATGACGCCGCCGAAAGCGTCTTCGAATTCCTGAAAACCGGCGACGGCGCCCTTCTCATGTTTCCGGCCTTTACGGAAACATGAGCAAACCCCCGTGGTAGCGGAAGACGCGGCAGGGCGACGCGAACGCGACCAGGGCCGCCCGACCAAGGCCGAGCGCCGGGAGACGGATCGGTCGACGGGGGGGGAGCCCCGGTCGGCGGCTCTTATTCCCGGACCACCAGCACCGAACAACTGGCGTGGCGGACAACCCGGGCGGCATTGGGGCCCAGCAGGTAATCCTTCAACTCCGGGCGAGGTGCCCCGATGACGATAAGGTCGCAGGCAATTTCATCGGCGAGTTTGAGGATTTCCTCGTACACATTGCCGAACCGGACCACGGAATGGGCTCCGGTTTCGGAAGCGATGTGTTCGTCGCAAAAGGCCGCGAGCTTGTCCTCGACGTCCGTTTGCGCCTTTTCCTGAAAATCGTCAGGGAAAAACCCCCGAACCACGGGCATCCCGAAGTCCGGCAACACCGTCACCACATGAAGGCCGGCCCCGAAAATCTTGGCGAATTCGACCGCCGTCGGCAGCGCCTTTTTCCACGAGACGTCTTCGTTCAGGTCCACCGTGAGGAGGATTTTTTTATACATTCTCTCGCCTCCTTAATCACCGGCGGCGGCGGAAACGGGCTGTTGCCGGCGGCGGCGCATCAGTTGCAGGCCAAGAACGACCCCGATCAATGCCAGGCCGACGGGATAGATCAGTTCCTTGGGCGGCTGGCCGACCCGTTCCTCGTCGACCTCGGTCACGTAATCGCCGACCTCGATGCCGGCCTGCTCGGCCAGACCCCTGGGCGTCAGGTCGGTGACTTCGTAGCGGCCGTCATCGGCGGGCGCCATCTTGATCCCGTAGCGGTATTCCGGTTCGGGGATGTTCATATCGGGGGTCGCCACCCGGTAGAGCTTGAACCGGTCGCCGTAATCGGTGGACCGCGTCAGATGAAATCGGACCGAATATCCCGGCGTCGCCGAAGCCTCGCCCGTAGCGAATTTCGCCATATCGAAAGTGGCGAATTTCGGGATAATCTGGTCCATGACGTAATCCGGCCTGAACAGGCACACCACAATGGCGGCCAGAAGGATACTTTCGGCAATCGTGGTCTTGACGATGATCCATCCCTGGGTCAGCGAACTGAAACTGAACAGCGCCAGCAGCGTCATGGCGAAGATCATCAGCCCTTGCCAGAAGCTGTCGACCCCGACCAGCAGCAGTTCCGGATTGAAGATGAAGATGAACGGCAGGATCGCCGTCCGGATGTCGTAGGTGAAGCCCTGAATCCCGGTCTTGATGGGATCGGCCCGGGATATGGCGGCGGCGGCGAACGCCGCCAGGCAGACAGGCGGCGTGTCGTCGGCGAGGATGCCGAAATAGAACACGTAGAGATGCACCGCGATCAGCGGCAGCACCAGGCCGGCCGCCGTGCCCAGTTCCACCAGCACGCCGGCCAACAGGGACGCCACGACCAGGTAATTGGCCGTCGTCGGCAGGCCCATGCCGAGGATCAGGCTGAGCACCGCGGTCAGCACCAGAAGGACAATGACGTTGCCGCCGGATATGGCCTCGATGACGCCGACCAGGGCGTTGTTCAGTCCGGTGGAGCCGACGGCGCCGACGATAATGCCGGCCGACGCCACGGCGATGGCGATGGAGACCATGTTGCGGGCGCCGGCGATCAGGCCGTCATAGATTTCCCGGAACCCTTCCTTGACGGCGGCGGCGATATCCCCTTCGCCGGTGATTTTTTCGTGCCAGATCCGCTCGAGGATGATGATCACCATCAGCAGCAGGATCGAATAGAAAACCGCGGATCCCGCCGTCCACCGTTCGACCATCAGCAGGTAGACCAGAACGGCGATCGGGATAAGGTAATGGATGCCGCTCCTGAAGGTCTTGCCGAGGGGCGGAATGTCGCTTTTCGGCATGCCCCTGAGACCCAGTTTCATGGCCTCCAAGTGCGAAATATAGATCAGCGCGATATAGCTGGACACCGCCGGGATAAAGGCCGCCTTGACGACGTCGAAGTAGGAAATGCCGATCAGCTCGGCGATGATGAAGGCGGCCGCCCCCATGATCGGCGGCATCAACTGGCCGTTGGTCGACGCCGCGACCTCGATGGCGCCGGCCTTGACCGCCGGCATGCCCATCTTGCGCATGACGGGAATAGTGAAAACGCCGGTGGTGACGACATTGGCGATGGACGATCCGGAAATGGCGCCGGTCATGCCGGACGCCAGGATCGCCGCCTTGGCCGGGCCGCCCCGGTATTTGCCGACCAGGGCGAAGGACAAATCGAGGAAATACTTGCCGGCGCCGGCCTTGTCCAGCAACGCGCCGAACAACACGAACAGGAAAACGAAGCTGACGGAAACGTCGATGGGAATGCCGAAAATGGCTTCCTGGCCCAGCCACTGATAGCCGATCAGCCGGTTGATGGACAGCCCCCGGTGCGAAATAATGTCCGGCATCGACTGGCCGAAATACGAATACAAAAGAAAAACAGTAGCGACGATGACCAGCGGCTTGCCGATGGCCCGCCGCGTCGCCTCCAGAAGCAACAGCACACCGACGGTCCCCAGGATGGCCTCGAAGGGGAACGTAAAACCGAAGACATCCCACGCCCACAGCACGCCTTCCCGCGACACCAGCCCGTCCCAGCCGAAGAACAGGTATAGGGCGCACCCCGTGCCCAGAAACGCGAAGACAATGTCATAAACCGGGATGCGCGCCGTCGCCAACGAGCGGGCCGCCGGAAACATCAGAAAACAAAGCAAAAAAGCGAAGGCCAGGTGAATGCCACGGGCGGGGACACTGGTAATGATCCCAAAGCCGACCATGAACGGGAACGGAGACGCGATCCATAATTGGAACAGCGACCACAGCGCCGCGATGAGGCCGACGACGAAGGCCAGACGCGGACCGTGCTTGCGCCCGGTGTATTCTACGTCTTCGATCTGTTTTTCTATTTCTTCCTGTGAAATCTCAGGAATGGCCGACTCGGCCATGACGCTCCCCCCTTATGAATAAATAAAAAAAGAAAACCGGCGCCCCGCCCCGGTCGGCAGGAGGGAGCGCCGGAATTCATAAGGTCGGAAAAATTACATCCAGCCTTTTTCCTTGTAGTACTTGACGGCGCCGGGGTGCAGCGGGGCCGACAAGGCGTTCTTGATCATCAGCTTAGGATCAAGGTTCCTGAACGCCGGGTGCAGTTTGCGGAAGTCGGCGATGTTCTCGAACACCGCGCGAACGACTTCGTAGACCACTTTTGCATCGACATCGGCGCTGGTGACGAAGGTCGCCATCACGCCGAAGGTGGTGACGTCGGCATTCGTCGTCTTGTAGGTGCCCTTCGGGATGGTCGCGAAGGCGTAGAACGGATTGGCGTCAACCAGGCCCTTTTCGACGGACGTTTGGAGGTTGATGATCTTGGCGCCGCAGCCGTCGGTGGCCACCGAGACGCCGGCGTTGGGCACGCCGACGGTATAGCCGTAGGCGTCGATCTTGCCGTCGCACAGCGCTTTCGACTGCTCGGTCGAGGTCAGTTCGGTGGCGATCTTGAAGTCGCTCTTCTTGGTCCCGTACTTGGCCATCAGGACTTCGGTCGTGCCACGCTGGCCGGAACCGGGGTTGCCGATGTTGAAACGCTTGCCCTTGAGGTCGGCCCACGACTTGATGCCGGAATTGCCGCCGACGATGATGTGATAGGGCTCCGGATGAACCGAGAACACGGCCCGCAGCTTCTTGAAGGCGTTGCCCTTGAACTTGGACGAACCGTTATAGGCGTGGTACTGCCAGTCCGACTGGGCGACGCCGAAATCCAGTTCGCCCTCGCGGATCTGGCCGATATTGTAGGTCGAGCCGCCGGTCGACGGCGCCGAGCAGCGGATGCCGTGCTTACGGCCCGTCTTGCGGCCTTCGGCGGCCGCCTTGTGAACCAAACGGCAGATCGACTGGCCGACGACGAAATAGACGCCCGTCGGACCGCCGGTGCCGATGGAGATGAACTTCTTCTTGGCTTCGGCGGTGCCGGCGGCGAACAACGTGCCGGCGGCAAAGGCCAGGGCCAAGGTCGTTACGGTTAGCTTTCTCATTGTCGTTTGTCCTCCCTGACTTGGTTGGAGAAGGTTTGAAGAAAAGAACGGGTTATAGCGGCACAACGGCACGGAAACGGCCAATAATGGGCCCCGCGTCCCGGCGCCGTTCTTCTTGCGATATGCGAATGTCTGCTCTCCCTTTCGGCCGAATTTTTCACCGGCTCTCGTTTTCGTCTTGTTCCTTGTCAATGGGACCGGCAATAACCGCATAAAGCGCCGCTGTCTGCCGATACGATACCGAAGGAACCCAGAGAGAACCTTATCCCCCAAAAACAGCCTGACGCAATAGCTGATTACGGCTTTCGGGGTGTTAGCCGGACCTCGAAACCCGTCGGCGTCAGGCCCCATTCGGCCCAAACTCGGTCCGGGAACGCCTCTCTCTTCTCGGCTTCGCCCTTTTTCAACGCTTCCTCCACATAGGGAAAGCCGCGTCTGAGCTCCGACCACATGCGAATCCCTTGGGGCCTCAGTTCAGGAACGTTGAGGCATCTCAACGTATAGGACCAGACCATGGCGGCGGCGGAATCCGCGGCCAGACCCATCTTCCTGAACTGGCGGGAAAGCCTGTTTATTTTCAATTGGTAGCCGCCAAGCACTTCCGCCGAGGGCAGGGGATCGTCGGTGAACACGCCCTCGGCGATGACGCCGTGGGTCTCGAAATTGACGCGGATGACGGTGGCGATGGCGATCATGGCGCCTATTTCCTCGTCCTCCATGGCCTCGAGCCCGGCGATGAATTTTTCTACTTCCTTGGCCCCGGCGCCGAGCGCCTGGGTCCGGATCTTGCCTAAAAGCCAGTCCTTTAACATGCGTCTTCGATGGCGGCGTCGATGGCGTGGCCGAGGCGATCCACCAGTTCGTCGATCTCGGGCTCTTCGATGATGAAAGGCGGCGCCAGCAGGATATGGTCGCCCTTGACCCCGTCGGCGGTGCCGCCGCCCGGATAACAGATCAGGCCCCTTTCCATGGCCTGGGCCTTGATCCCGGCATAAAGCTTGAGCGCCGGGTCAAAGGGCTCCTTGGTGGCGCGGTCGGCGACCAGTTCGATGCCCCGGAACAGCCCTCGGCCGCGGATATCGCCGACATGGGCGTGATTGCCCAGGCGGTCCAACAGACGGCCTTCGAGAACCTCTCCCTGCTTGCGGACGTTGGCCAGCAGGTCGAGGGCCTGAATTTTCCGCTGCACGGCCAGCGCCGCCGCGCAGGCCGTCGGATGGCCCATGTAGGTATGGCCGTGTTGGAAAAACCCGCTTCCTTCGCTGAAAGCCCGAAAAATCTTGGCCGAAACCAGGGCCGCGCCGATGGGCTGATAGCCGGCGCCCAATCCCTTGGCGATGCAGACGATGTCAGGCGCGATGCCGTCCTGTTCGCAGGCGAAGGCCGTGCCCGTCCGGCCCATGCCGCACATCACCTCATCCAGGATCAACAGCACGCCGTGGCGGTCACAGATGTCGCGGATGCGTTTGAAATACCCCTTGACCGGCGGCACCGCCCCGGCGGTGGTGCCGACAACCGTTTCGGCGACAAAGGCGGCGACCGCTGCCGGCCCCAGGCGCTGGATTTCGGCTTCCAGCTCATCCGCCGCGCGAAGGCCGTATTCCTCTTCCGTCTCGCCATCCAATTGGTTGCGATAGGCGTAACACGGCTGAATGTGGCCGGTGTCCATGAGCATCGCCTCGAAGGGCTGCCGCCGCCAGACGTTGCCGCCGACCGAAAGGGCGCCCAGGGTGTTGCCGTGGTAGCTTTGGCGGCGGCCGATAAATTTCGTCCGCTCGGGCTCGCCGGCCTCTAGGAAATACTGGCGCGCCATCTTCAACGCCGCTTCCATGGCTTCCGAACCGCCGGACACGAAATAGACGGCTTCGATCCCGTCGGGCGCCTTGCCGGCAAGAAGGTCGGCAAGTTCCTCCGCCGCCTCGGAAGTGAAAAAGGCGGTATGGGCGAAAGGCAGCGTCTCGGCCTGGTCCTTGATCGCCTGGATCACGTCGGGATCCGAATGGCCGAGGCAACTGACGGCGGCACTACCCGAAGCGTCGAGATAACGCTTTCCGTCGGCATCGATGATGTAAATGCCATCGCCTTTTTTGGCGCGCGGCAGATCGGCATGGATTTGACGGTGAAACACGTGTGACATGGAGGCTTGCCTTTCCGGGCCCACTCAAGATTATTATGATCAGGTTACAAACGGCTGAAGGATTACGAAAGCCTTCATAGAATTTTAGGATAAACCATGGACCTCAAAGACCACATCCGCTCGATTCCCGATTTCCCCAAACCGGGCATCCTTTTTTATGACATTTCCACCTTGTTGGCCCATGCCGACGCCTGGCAGGTAGCACTGGGTCGATTGGCGAAAATGGTCGGCCAGTACCAACCCGACGTTTTGGCCGGCATCGAATCCCGGGGGTTCCTGGTAGCGGCGCCGCTGGCGTCCCGGCTCGGCCTCGGTTTCACCATGATCCGCAAGAAAGGCAAGCTCCCGGGGGATACCATCGGCCACGAATACGAGTTGGAGTATGGCACCGACACCATCGAAATCCAATCCGATGCGGTCGAAAAAGGCCAACGGATGGTGATCCTGGACGATCTTTTGGCGACCGGCGGCACCATGGCGGCTTCCATCGAACTGATAAACAAGGTCGGGGCCGAGGTTGTCGGCGCCGCCTGCATTATCGAACTGACTTTTCTCGATGGCCGCTCGAAACTCAACGATGTCCCCTTTGACGCCCTGATGGCTTACGACGAATAATCCCCCAGGCTATTCCCCTGGTGCTGCCCGCCACGGCAGGTGTCGGCCGTTGCGGTCGGTTGAGAATCCATCCTGGGCATTTTGTCCGGTTGCGCTCAAGCAAAGGCGATCCTAGCATCACCCCGTGGCGTCGCAAACGACAGGGACGGGACAATGACCGCCAAGGCGATAAAAAAACAAAAACGCGGCGGCGGCCCCCGGGCCTTGGCGTCTTCTCTTTCCGCCGTCACCAAGACCGTTTTCGGCAAACGCGGTTTCGCCGACGGCGCCATCGTCAAGGACTGGGCGACCATTGCCGGGGAACATTTGGCCCGCCACAGCCTGCCGGAAAAGATATCCACCCCCCGGGACAAGGCCGCGGGAGGGACGCTTTACCTGACCATCGACAGCGGCGGCATGGCGACCGAACTGCAACACCTTGAGCCGCTGCTGATCGAGCGGATCAACGGCTATTTCGGCTTCAAGGCCGTCGACAGGCTGAAAATCACCCAGGGGCCGTTGCCCAAGGAAGACCATAAACCGGCCCCGCCGGTCCGGCCGTTGCAAGAGGCGGAAGAATCCGGCTTGGCCGAAAGCCTGATGGAGGTTGACGATCCTGAACTTAAACAGGCCCTTAAGGCGCTGGGCCGGGCGGTGATCGGCCGCCGGCCCGGCTGAGGCGGGGCGCCGATCAGGGCCGGACCATGAGCAAAACCTTTGCCGCCGCTCCTGGTTGGCGGTCACATGCCTTGCGAAAGGATTCGACTCGGCATCGGATGCGATTCTATATTCATCAACATCTTGTGTGTCCAGAGGTGCGTTTGTCCAAATTTATACCAAATCTTGCGGCCTTACCTATTCTGTTGATGGCCCTGATCGCCGTCCCGCTGGCCTCCGTGCCGGCCAAGGCGGCGATTGTGCCGGTCGAAGAGGCGCTGTCGGAAATGTCGTTGGGGTCGGACAACGCGCCGGTGACCATGATCGAATATTCGTCGCTGGGCTGCCCCCACTGCGCCGCCTTCCACCGCGACACCCTGCCCAAGATCAAGAAGGATTACATCGACACCGGCAAGGTGCGGCTGGTCTATCGGGATTTCCCCTTGGGCACGCCGGCGTTGGCGGCGTCGATGATCGCGCGTTGCGCCGGGCGCGATAAATTTTTTGGCTTCATCGAGATCATCTTCCGCAGCCAGAACCAATGGTCCCGGAGCCGCCAGCCCCTGGCCGAGCTGGTCCGGGTGGCTCGGTTCGGCGGCATATCCGAGACCGACGTCGAGGAATGCCTCAAGCTCCAGGAATTGCTGAACGGTATCCGCCGTACCGCGGCGGCGGCCCAGGAAACGTATAAAGTCAATTCGACGCCGACGTTCATCATCGGCAAGGAAACGATCTCGGGCGCCATGTCGTATGAGAACTTCAAGAAGGTTTTCGACAGGGCGCTGAGCAAATAACCGCCCATTGCGTCCCTTAGCCTCGGCCCGGGGACGGTTGGAAAAGAGGGGACAAAAGAACCTTGCTGCGATTTAACAAGCTCCGGCTTTCGGGCTTCAAATCCTTCGTCGAAGGCACCGACCTGCAGGTCGAATTGGGCCTGACGGGGATTGTCGGTCCCAACGGGTGCGGCAAATCCAATCTGGTCGAAGGATTGCGCTGGGTGATGGGGGAACCCTCGGCCAAGCAGATGCGCGGCGGCGAAATGGATGACGTCATCTTCGGCGGCACCGAGGACCGCCCGGCCCGCAATATCGCTGAAGTGGTCCTCAGCCTCGACAACTCCGCCCGCGTCGCCCCGGCGCAGTTCAATGACTTCGATGAACTGGAGGTCAGCCGCCGCATCGAAAGGGAAAAGGGGTCCACCTACCGGGTCAACGGCCGCGAGGTCAGGGCCCGGGACGTGCAGCTTCTGTTTGCCGATTCCGCCACCGGGGCCCGTTCCACGGCCATTGTCAGTCAGGGCCGGATCGGCGCCGTGATCGCCGCCAAACCGGTCGAGCGACGGTTGTTGTTGGAGGAAGCGGCCGGCATTACCGGCCTGCACTCGCGCCGCCACGAGGCCGAATTGAGGCTCAGGGGCGCGGAAACCAATCTCGAGCGCCTGGACGACATCCTGGTGACCCTGGATGCGCAACTGGCAAACCTGAAGAAGCAGGTCCGCCAGGCAACCCGCTACCGCAATATTTCGGACCACATCCGCAAGGCCGAGGCGACGCTGTTTTTCCTGCGCTGGACCGCCGACGAGAAATCCCTGGAGGCGGCCAAGAAGGAATTTGCGGAAACGGAGGCCGTGGTCACGACCTTGACCGGCGCCGCCGGCGCCGCCGCGACGGTCCAGGTCGAACATGCCGCCGAGTTGCCGAAACGGCGCCAGGGCGAGGCCGAGGCGGCGGCCGAGCTTCAGCGTCTCAACCTCGCCCGCGACAACCTGGAGGCTGATGAAAAGAGGATCGGGGAACAGAGCGCCGATTGCCGGGACCGGATCGAACAAACCGCCGCCGACAAGGCACGGGAAACCGCCCTCATCGCCGATGCCGACGCCGCCCTCGGGCGCCTGGCCGACGAAATGGGCCGCATCGAAACGCCGGCCGAGGGCGAGGATGACGCACGCGCCGAGGCCACCGAGAATCTTGCCGCCGCCAATGCCGCCGCCGCCGAGCTGGAACAAAAACTGACGGCATTGACCGAACAAGCGGCCAATGACGAAGCCCGCCGGGCCGGGCTTGAGCACAAAATCAAGGACCTGAACGAGCGCCGGGAACGGCTGGCCGCCCGTGGCCGTGACATCGCCGAGCAGCGCGCCCAGCTTGAAACCGAACGGCCCGAAGTATCCGACCTGGCCGAAGCCGAAGAACGGTTGGCCGAATCCCAAGCCAAACTCGATCACGCCCGCAAGGCCGCCGAGGACTCAGAAGCCACCCGCGCCGAAGCCGGGGACAAGGCCGCCGCCGCCCAATCCGGGGCCCAGGCGGCGGCCGCTGCGGCGGCCGGCCTGAAAGCGGAAGTCCAGGCCTTATCGGAAGTCCTGGAAACCGGCGACGGCCGGCAATGGCCACCGGTGATCGACTCCCTCGCCGTCGATCCGGGTTACGAGGCGGCGCTGGCCGTGGCCCTCGGCGAAGACCTGATCGCATCCGACGACGAGGCGGCGCCCAGCCACTGGCGGGTCCTGGGTCCGCTCCCGAGCCCGCCGGCGCTCCCTGGCGGCGCCCCGCCGTTGAGCGATTTCATCCAAGCCCCCGCCGTCCTCGAACGCCGGCTGTCACAGATCGGCGTCGTCGACGGCGAGGACGAAGCCCGCCGCCTGGCCGCCGGCCTGGCCCAGGGTCAGCGTCTGGTCGGCCGCGACGGGTCGCTGTGGCGCTGGGACGGGTTCACCATCTCCGCTTCCGCCGCCGCCCCCGCCCAGGCCCGGTTGGAGCAGCGCAAGCGCCTGAAGGAGGCTCGCGAAAATCTGGCCGAGGCCGAAGCGGCGGCGAAAGTCGCCGAACACCGTCAAGCGGCGGCGAAGCAGGCCGAGGACGACGCCCGGGCGGCCGAACGCGCCGCCCGCGAAGCGGCGTCCGCTGCTGACGGGGCCTATGGCGAGGCCCGCGACCGGGTGGCCGAAATCAAGGACCACCTGACGGGCCATGTTTCTCTTCTCGCCTCCTTGCGCGATCAGGCGACGGCCATCGAGGGCGACCAGGAACACCTGGAAACCGAAGAAAGCGAATCCCGCAAGGCTCTGGACGAAATACCCGCCCCGGCCGGGGCGCGAAACGAAATCACCGGCCTGCGCACCGAACTGGCCGGGCGGCGGGCGCATCAGGTGGAATGCCAGAGCCGCCACGACACCCTGGAACGTGCCGCCGAAGAACGCCGCCAGCGCCTGACCACCATCGAGGCCGAGGCGAAGTCCTGGACCGGCCGCCGCGAATCCGCCAAGGCGCAATTGCAGCAACTGAACGAACGGCGCCAGGCGCTTGAGCAGGAGCTTGAGCGCCTGGACGCCCGCCCGGACGAAATCGCGGAGCAGCGCCGCGCCCTTCTCGGTTCCGTCGACACGGCCGAGAAAAAGCGCAAGGGCCTGGCCGATCAACTGGCGGAGACCGAAACGGCGCTGGCCGAAGCAGACAAGAACCTGCGCGCCGCCGAGGCCGAACTGGCGGCGGCCCGGGAGAACATGGTCCGGGCCGAGGGCGCCGCCCAACAGGGCAAACAGGCCTGCGAGGCGATCAAGGAGCGCATCAAGGACCGCCTCGAATGCGGGCCGGACCAATTATTCGAGATTTCCGGCCTCAAACCCGACGCCGACCCGCCGGAACTGGAAGCCGTCGAGCGCAAGGTCGAGCGGCTTATCCGCGAGCGCGAGACCATGGGGCCGGTTAACCTGAGGGCCGAGCAGGAAGCGGCCGAGATGAAAGAGCAGATCGAGACCCTAGGGATCGAACGCGAAGACCTGCTCAAGGCCATCGACAAGCTAAGGCGCGGGATTTCCGAATTGAACCGCGAAGGCCGAAAACGGCTGTTGGCGTCGTTCGAAGAGGTCAACAAGCACTTTCAGGAACTGTTCGTGCGGCTTTTCGGGGGCGGCCGGGCGCACCTGGAACTGACCGAATCCGACGACCCCCTGGAAGCCGGGCTGGAGATCATGGCCAGCCCGCCGGGCAAGCGCCTGCAGGTGCTGTCGCTGCTGTCCGGCGGCGAACAGGCCCTGACCGCCATCGCGCTCCTGTTCGCGGTGTTCCAGACCAATCCGGCGCCGATCTGCGTGCTCGACGAGGTCGACGCTCCCCTCGACGACGCCAACGTCGACCGCTTCTGCACGATGCTCGAATCGATGGCCAAATCCGATACGACCCGCTTCATCATCATCACCCACCACCGCATGACCATGGCCCGCATGGACCGTCTCTATGGCGTCACCATGACCGAGCGCGGCGTCTCGCAACTGGTGTCGGTGGACCTGAGCCGGGCCGAGGAATTGCAGGCGACCGCCTAGAACTATCGTCGCAGCCCACCAACGCTTGACAGCCGGGCATCGGGGCCGAAGATGAACGGCGGCTTCCGGGAGGGTGCCGGGATGAGCGATCAACGGCCGGAAAAGGAACTGGACGAGCTGGATGCCCGGCTCCGTGAGGCGCGGGGCGAAGCGGACCCATCCGGGGCCGTCACGGGGCCCGAAAATTCGGTCCCCGGAAGCGCGCTCGGCCTTGCAATGCGCGTCGGTGTCGAGTTAGTTTCTGCGCTTGCCATCGGGGTGGTCATCGGCTGGTTGCTGGACCGCTGGCTCGGGACCGGCCCGTGGCTGATGCTGGTGTTCATCCTGCTTGGGGGTGCCGCCGGCATTTTGAACGTTTACAGGTTGGCCCGCGGCTTCGGTTACGCCGTCGGCTACAAACAGGACCAAGACCCGGGGGACGACCGGGGATCGGGGATCGAAGGATAAAGACGTTGGCCGCAGGTCAAAGCCCCCTTTCTCAATTCGAAATCAAACGCTGGGTGCCGATCGAGGTCGGCGACGTGGACGTTTCGTTCACCAATTCCGCCACCTTCATGGTGTTGACGGTTCTCGCCATCGGCATTTTTCTGATTCTCGGCATGCGCCGCCCGGCCATGGTGCCTGGGCGATGGCAATCGATGGTGGAACTGTCCTACGTTTTCATCGCCAACCTGATCAAAGACACCGTGGGCACCGAAGGCCGGCCCTATTTCCCGTTTATCTTCACCGTGTTCATGTTCGTCCTGGTGGGCAATCTCTTCGGCATGGTGCCCTACGGATTCACCTTCACCAGCCACATCATCGTCACCTTTACCATGGCCATGGTGGTGTTCCTGGGCGTTACCGTGATCGCGCTGAAAAAGCATAAACTGCGTTTCTTTACCTTTTTCATGCCCCCAGGCGTGCCGTTGATCATGGCGCCGCTGCTGGTGCCGATCGAGATCATCTCTTACCTGTCGCGCCCGATAAGCCTGAGCGTGCGGCTGTTCGCCAACATGCTGGCCGGGCATACGCTGTTGAAGGTGTTCGCCGGTTTCGTCGTCGCGCTGGGGCTGTTCGGCGTCTTTCCGCTGGCCTTCGTCGTCGTCCTGACCGGGCTTGAGGTCGTCATCGCTTTCCTGCAGGCCTTTGTGTTCACCATCCTGACCTGCCTTTATCTCAACGACGCCTTGCATCTGCATTAAATCCGCCAACCGGAAAACAAAAGAAAGGATCAAACAAATGGATATCGAAGCCGCCAAGATGCTGGGATCCGGCATTGCCGTCGTCGGCGTGATCGGCGCCGGTATCGGCATCGGCCACATCTTCGCCGCCTTCATTCAGGCCGTCGGCCGCAACCCGGCCGCCACTGCGGCGGTGTTCCCGATGACCATGCTGGGGTTCGCGCTGGTCGAGGCCATCGCCCTTTACGCCCTGGTCATCGCCCTGGTCATCCTGTTCGGCTAACCGCCACTTTGGCTGACCAATAGGAGCGGAACGGCGCCATGCCGCAACTCGACGTCAATACCTTCCTGCCGCAGATCGTGTGGCTGGTCATTACCTTTGCCGCGCTTTTTCTTTTGATGTGGCGGGTGGCGGTGCCGCGCATTGCCGACGTGCTGGAAACCAGGCAAAGGCGTATCGACGACAACCTGGACAAGGCCGTCGAATCGAAAAAGGAGGCCGAACAGACCCTGGCCGCCTATGAACAGGCTATAGCCGAGGCCCACGCCGGGGCCAATACCCATATCGCCGAGGCGGCGGCCAGGATGTCGGCCGAGGCGGCCGAACGCGAAGCCAAGCTGGCCGAGGATCTAAGCGCCAGGATCGCCGCCGCCGAGAACGAGATCGCCAAGGCCGTCGACGACGCCATGAACAACATCCGCGCCGCCACCATCGAGGTCGCCGCCGCCGCGCTGGAGCGACTGACCGGCGAAGCGCCGGGGGAAAAGGCCGTCGCCAAGGTCATCGACAATGCGCTCAAGCCCGAAGACCGGTAACCATGGACCTGATCATGCAATTCCTAAACGACCCCACGTTCTGGGTGATGATCGCCTTCGCCGTTTTCGTCGGCGCCCTGGCACGGCCGATTTCCCGCGCCATCACCGCCGGCCTCGACAAGCGGGCCGACAAGATCCGCGCCGACCTGGAAGAGGCCGAAAAGCTGCGCGAGGAAGCCCAGGATCTGCTGGCCAGCTATCAGCGCCAGCAGCGCGACTCGGTGAAGGAGGCCGAGGCCATCATCGAGCACGCCAAGGAAGAGGCCGAACGCCTGATCCAACACGGCCGCGAAAGGCTTGAGGCGGCGCTGGAAAGGCGGGAAAAGCAGGCCATGGACCGCATCGCCCAGGCCGAGGCGGCGGCGCTGGAGCACGTACAGGCCCACACCATCGACATCGCCATCGGCGCCACCCGCGATTTCCTGGCCGACAACCTCAAGGGCAAGCAGGCGAAGGCGTTGATCGAGACGGCGATCAAGGATCTGCCGAAAAAGCTGCACTAAAACCGGGCTTCTTTAATCTCCTTCAACCGCCCGGCGCCGGGCGGGCGCGACATGAAGGACCGGACCATCGAGGATGCGACCGTCAAACGCTATCACTATGAGAACCAGGGGCTTCTCCGCACCGATGCGGAATTGCGATGTCGCCAACTCGCGGGCCTTGTCTTCGTCAGCCGCCCGCACAGTCAAAGGGCCCGCGTACGTGCTCGCCCGCCAGTGGTGATCGTCCGGATTTATCGGCTCAAGCCTCCAGATCGGCATGTTGGTTCTCCTTCCGGAGCGCCCCCTAGGGCGGCTCATAATCAACTGCCGTTATGCTCCGGCTCTCGTCATTTGCCGTAGTTAAATCCCCGGCCGTACTCATCTTGGGACGACCTAAGTTGCCATGATCCAACTTATGATCAGGCGATTGGCAAGGTCATGAAATCACACTATTCTTTTCCAAACGGTCTCTAAAGATCTCCCCTTTTTTTGTCAGGGAATCGTGAAGGTTCTCAGCTTGCTATTGTCCCGGCATTCCATATAGTTTTTGGAAAAATCGGGCCACCGTCAAGGAAGGGTCCGTCTTTGGCACGCGAAAAAAAAGGAACGTGGCCCATGGCCGACAGTTACCTGAACTGGGTCGCCGAGGATCTCAAGAAAATCGACCAAGCCTATGCGAAGCTGGAAGCGGCGACGGGCGGCCGGAAAGATGAAATGGAAGCGGTTTTCCATATTTCCCACGACATCAAGGGCCAAGGGGGCAGTTTCGGTTATGACCTGATGACGGCGATCGCCAACGAACTTTGCCGGTTGATCGAAAAGGCGGACAAGATCGGTGACGAAGAGGTCGAGGCGGTAAAGCTCCATATTGCTTCGCTGAAACTGGTCATCGGCGAGGACATGAAGGGCCAAGGCGGAAAGGCCGGCGAAAAAATGCTCGCCGGGCTGCAACAGGCTTGCGACAAGCTCCTGGCCTGATCGGCTTTCAAGATTCCGGCAGAATTTAACGCTTTCACGGCCATGCCCAGTTATTCGGATAGGCTCTTAGCCCAGGCGATCACGGAAATCCCGCAGCCAGGCGAGACGGGATTCCAGTTCCTGAATGTCGTGATCCAGCCATTCCAGCAAATGCCCGCCGTCTTCGGCGTGATGTTGGCGCAGTTGATCCAGGCGGGCCAACTCGATCTCTTGGCCCTCGATAAGGATGTCGGCCTGGTTGCGTTGGCCGGTTTCGTCCAGAAGATGCAGAAAACGGAACTTCAAGGCGACGATCAGCTTGTTCATCTCGCTGGCCTGGGCACGGACGTTGGCGGTCAATAGGGTGCGCAGCTCGGCTTCGCCGGACTCGGTGATTTTGAGGACCGCGTCGTCCTCCATGCCGATGCCGTCGACGGCGGTTACCAGCCCTTCGTATTTAAGTAGTTCCAGGGACGTGCCCATGACTTCGAGGGACGGTCCGGTGATATGGCTGACGAAGTGGCGAATGGCATTGGCCAGGGCGCTGTAACGCACCGGTCCCGAGGCCAGCGTCCCCAAGGCGCAAAGCCGAACGGCTTCCTTAGGGGTCAGGGTGTTGTCCGCATACATCGCGAAAATCCGTTCCTTTTCAACGGCAAAATACCGTCCGCCGGGGTCGAAGTCCACTCAACCCTGGCGAGGCGGGGGATTAGTCTAGCAGGCTGCTGAAAAAGTGGATTTGCGTCAACAATCCTTCGAGACGCCGTCCGCTGGCCGGCTCCTCAGGATGAGGCTTCGACACGCTCGCTTGCGCTCGCTGCCCGGGATGAGGATTTATAATACATTATGCCTCACCCTGAGGAGGACCAGCGGTCCGTCTCGAAGGGTGATTGCTCCAAATCATGAGTTTTCAGCAGCCTGCTAGCAAATCAGGATACGTAATGCTTGGCGGTTGGGGGTGGAGGGGATGCTTCCTCGGCGGCGCCTTCGTCGAAAAGGGGAACCTCGAAGTAAAAAGTCGTCCCTTTGCCGGCCTCGGCGTCGAACCCGATGGATCCGTCGTGTTTATCGATGATGGCCTTCAAGCGTTCCTCGCCTTCGCGCAGGGCCTTTTCGGCGTCCTTGAGCTCGGTGATGTCGGTCTGGGTGACGGCGATTCCGCCATCGGGAGTCCGGGCTTCGTTGATGATGTACCAGGTGCCGTCGGTGAGCTGGCGGACGATCATCTCCGAAGGATTGCGGTGCTGGCGGACCCGCTCCTGGATATATTGCCCCTCTCTGCCGATGGCTTCGGTGACAATGTCGCGTTTGACACTGGCTCTGATCAGGCCCTCGAACGGCAGCCCGGGCTTGATGATGTCCTCGATGCCGGCATGAAGACGCACGAACTCGTCGTTATAGAGGACGAGGCGGTCGTCGGAATCGTAAAGGGCGAAACTTTCCTGCAGGCTTTCGATGGCGCCGCGAAACCGGGCTTCGTTTTCCTCGGCGCTGCGGAAGGTCGTGAACATGTTGATCATCAGGCCCGTCAGCACGCACACGTAGCTCACTATCTTGAGCAAGTGGACGACGTCGAATTCATAATCAAAGAGTTGCCCGGATTGGGACATGAATACCGCTTGGCCGATGACCCCGGCAATCAACGACAAAACCAACCAGTGCTCGAAGGCATCGTCGCGCCAATGGCCTTTTTTCAGGTATCCTATCAGCGCCATCAGAAAGAAAATGGCCGGGCCGAATTCCTCGGGCCGGTTGAAGGTGATGTCCGGATAATAGGCGGACGGCAGCGGCACGAAGGCGAAGAACAGGAAACTCAACAAAGTTAAGGCGCCGGTGAAGATATAGACGGCCCGTTCGGTGATCCTGCCTTTCCGTCCAAGGCGCTGCTCGCGCAGCCATGCCAGCCAGCTCAGGAACATCATAATGGCGAGGAACTGACGCGAGGTGATCCAGCTCCACGGGGTCAGGGACGACAGGTCGGACGGCATGAAGGTCCGGAAGAATTCGGACGTCACCAGCGCGTGATAACCGTCCAAAAACGCGGTGCCCAGGAACCCGGCGCCGATTAAAAGGAATACGTTGTCCTTCTTGGAGTAAAAACGCACTAGGGCCATGGCGCCGACGATCGCCGCCAACAAGGCGGCCAAGGCTTCCTCGGGGGTATGAAGACCGCCGCCGCCCCGCCACTGATGACCGTGCAGGACGGCAAAAACCACCGTCAGCCCCAGTCCCGTCAGCCAGTAAGCCGCCATCCGGCCCCGGGCGGTGGTTAATTTTAGTGGCTCGGCCATTTTATCTCGTCGCTCAACCGGCATTTAACCCGTTCCCGGCGTTTTAGGGGAGACGGAGGGTGCCTTACTATATGGGGAATGCAAGGGTATGATTCTAATTTAAAGGGAAATTTTTGGCCAAATCCACGCACCCCCGGAGCCCTATGAAGAAACAAGGCCGGGGAATAGGAGTGAAAACGGCTTAGGGCGGCCGAATCAGGCGGCGAATTTCAGCCCCAGGCTGGCCCAGACTCCCTTCAGCGCTGAAACCAAATGGTCGATATCGGCATCGGTGTGATAGGGGGTCGGGGTGAAGCGCAGCCTTTCGGTGCCCCGTTCCACGGTCGGGAAATTGATCGGCTGCACGTAAATCCCGAATTTATCCATAAGGATATCCGAAGCCTGCTTGCACAGCACCGGATCGCCGATGGGCACCGGCACGATATGGGTCGTTGATGACACCATCACCGCGATGCCGGCCTCGGTCAGGCGGCGTTTCAGGGTCGCCGCGCGTTCCTGGTGCTTTTCGCGGATCTCGTTGTGTTCCTTTAGATACCGGATGGAAGTCAGTGCCGCGGCGGCAACGCCGGGAGGCATGGCGGTGGAAAAGATGAAACCGGTGCCGTAGGACCGCAGGAAATCGCAAAACACCGCCGAACCGGCGACGTATCCGCCGACCACGCCGAAGGCCTTGGCCATGGTACCCTGGATCACGGTCAGCCTGTTCATCAGGCCTTCGCGTTCGGCGACGCCGGCGCCCCGTTGCCCGTAAAGGCCCACGGCATGCACTTCGTCGATAAAGGTCATGGCCCCGTATTTATCGGCGATGTCACAGAATTCCTTGATCGGCGCCACGTCACCGTCCATGGAATAGACGGATTCGAACGCCACCAGCTTCGGGCGCTCGATGGGGTATTCGCTCAGCAGGCGCTCCAGGTCTTCGACGTCGTTGTGCTTGAAGATCTTTTTCTCGGCCTTCGAATGGACGATGCCTTCGATCATGGAATTGTGGTTCTTGGCGTCTGAAAGGATAACGCAGTCCGGCAGCATGGCGCCCAGTGTGCTCAACGCCGTCAGGTTGGCGGTCCAGCCGGAACCGAAAATAAGCGCCGCTTCCTTGCCATGCAGATCGGCCAGTTCGTGCTCCAGGAGCACATGGTAATGGTTGGTGCCGGCAATGTTGCGGGTGCCGCCGGCGCCGGCGCCGCATTTGTCGATGGCGGTTTTCATGGCGTCCAACACTTCCGGGTGCTGGCCCATGCCCAGGTAATCGTTTGAACACCAGACCGTGACTTCGTTGACGGCGCCGTGACGGTGATTGACGGCCTGGGGAAAATCCCCGGCCCTGCGCTCGAGGTCGGCGAAAACCCGGTAACGGCCTTCCTTCCTCAAGGCGCCGATTTTGTCGGCGAAAAATTCTTCATAGTCCATGGATTGCTGCCCAGGATGGTTAAAAAGTTTATCGTTGGAGTCCGCCAATGATCCCCGTGACGCACTATACACCGGGGATTCATTCTTTTTCGACTGTTTTAATGCGATGTTCATCGACTGCGCCTCTCTATCCGTTTCCGGGCCATCTCAACTTGGGCAAAGAATAACAACGGACAGGGTGGGGGGGCCTTGATCGTGGTTAACTGGCGTTTTAAGCCGCGACCGAGCCGTTTTCCTTGACCCAGGCCCAGGTCGCCTCAAGGGCCCTGTCGATGCACCCGAGCAGTTCGTCTATTTCGGCCTCGGAAATGATAAGCGGCGGGCAGACGGCGAGGGTGTCGCCGATGGCGCGGATCAGCAGCCCTTCTTCCTGTGCCCGGCCCTGGAAATGGCCGCCGACGCCGAGTTTGGGGTCGAAAGCCTCCTTGGTGGCCTTGTCGCGGACAAGTTCAATACCGGCGACCAGACCGACGCCGCGGACTTCGCCGATAAGGGGATGGTCGGCGAATTTCCGGAGCCCGTCCTGAAAGCGAGGGGCGAGGGCACGGGCCCGACCGACGATATCGCGTTCTTCGTAGATGTTGAGGGTTTCCAATGCCACCGCCGCCGCCACGGGATGTCCGCCATAGGTAGACCCGTGGCCGAAAAGACCCAGTTTTTCGCTTTCCTTGACCATGGCCTGATAAATGGGTTCGGAAACCATCAGCGCCGCAATCGGGATATAGGCCGACGACAGCGCCTTGGCGCAGGTGATCATGTCCGGCTTCATGCCATAGGTCTGCGTGCCCCACATGTTGCCGGTGCGCCCGAAGCCGCAGATCACTTCATCGGCCAGCATCAACACGTCGTATTTCCCGAGCACGGCCTGGATTTTTTCGAAATAGGTCGCCGGCGGCACAATGACGCCGCCCGCCCCCATGACCGGCTCGGCGAAGAAGGCGGCGATGGTGTCCGGGCCTTCCTCGGCGATCAACTTCTCCAGGTTTTCGGCGCAGCGCGACGCGAAATCCTCTTCCGACTCGCCATCTTCGGCTTCGCGGTAGTAATGCGGACAATCCGTGTGCAGGATGCGTTCGATGGGCAGGTCGAAATCGTCGTGAACGAGAGACAACCCCGTCAGGCTGCCGGCGGCGACCGTAATCCCGTGATAGGCCCGGTTGCGGGAGATGATCTTCTTTTTTTCCGGCCGCCCGAGGGCGTTGTTGTAGTACCAGATCAGCTTGATCGCCAGATCGATGGCTTCCGAGCCCGAATTGGCGAACAACACCTTCGACATCGGCGTCGGGGCGATGGAGATCAGCTTCGCCGCCAGCTCAATGGTGACGTCGGCGGTCTTGTGGGCGAAGCCGTGGTAGTAGGGGAGTCTCTTCAGGGCCTGGGTGGCGGCTTCGATCAGGCGTTCCTCGGAGAATCCCAAAGACGCGCACCACAACCCGGCCAGGCCTTCGATATAGGTCTTGCCGCTGTCGTCCTGGACGCGGATGCCGTCGCCGCCGGTAATGATCAGCGGACCCCGATCCTGGTGTTTCTTGAGATTGGTGTAGCCGTGTACGTGATAGGCGATGTCGCGGCTGACGGCGGAATTCCCCCGGTCGGTCATGTAACGATCCTTTTAAACAAGGCCTGCCCTTTTGGCCCATGTCATTAAGTCCTACAATTTTCATCAATGAGTTGAAAGGGCGGAAGGCGATAGGATGACAGGGGCCCCAAACAACGGCAAAGACGCCGAACCGGCAGCTTCAGTCCCGGCGGCCCAGCTTTTGCGGCAGGTCCGTGAGGTGGCCGCCGAGCTTCGCCCCCATTTATCCCAAACCCCGGTCACGTTGGACAGTTTGCTGGACAAGGACCTGGGCTTCGACAGCCTGGGCCGGGTCGAGCTTCTGGTCCGGATCGAACGCGCCTTCGGGATTTCCCTGCCGGAGCACGCCTTCGCCAACGCCGAAACACCCCGCGATTTGCTGAGGGCGGTCCTCGGCGCCGCCAAGGATATCAAAGAGGCAGGAGGAATCCCCATACAAGAGGATATCGTGGCCGGTGTTGTCGAGGAAGCCGGGGACCTGCCCCATGGGGCCGCCACCCTGACCGAGGTTTTGGACTTCCATGCCCGGGTCCATCCCGACCGGCCGCACATCAGGCTTTACAGCGACGAAGGCGACGGCGAGACACTTTCCTATCGGGCCCTCAAGGAAGGCGCCGAACGGGTCGCCGCCGGCCTGCAACAACAAGGGTTCGAGCCCGGCCGCTCGGCGGTCGTCATGCTGCCCACCGGGGCGGATTATTTCTTCAGCTTTTTCGGCATTCTTTACGCCGGTGGGGTGCCGGTCCCCATCTATCCGCCGGGACGCCCGAGTCAGATCGAAGAACACCTCACCCGTCACGCCGCCATCATCGACAATGCCCAAGGCGCGATAATGATCACCGTGCCGGAAGCCCAGCGCTTTGCCGGGCTTTTGGCGGGGCAGGCGGAAATCCTCAAGGGCGTCGTCACCGTAGAGGAATTGATGGAGCGGGCGGGATCGTTAAGCCGGCCGGTGCCGCGGGACCGGGACATCGCCTTTCTGCAATACACCTCGGGCAGCACCGGCGCGCCTAAGGGCGTGATGCTGACCCACGCCAACCTGATGGCCAACATCCGGGTCATGGGCGAGGCCTTGGAAGCCACCCCTCGGGACACGTTCGTCAGTTGGCTGCCCCTTTATCACGACATGGGCCTGATCGGGGCGTGGCTCGGCAACCTCTATTACGCCAGCCCATTGGTCATCATGCCGCCGCTGGATTTCCTGGCCCGTCCGAAGCGTTGGCTGTGGGCGATCCACCGCGCCCGGGGGACGATCTCGGGGGCGCCCAACTTCGCCTATGAACTGTGCCTCAACCGGATCACCGACCAAGACATAGAAGGCCTGGACCTGAGTTCATGGCGCGTGGCGTTTAACGGCGCCGAAGCCATCAACCCCGATACCCTGCAAAGGTTCACCGACCGGTTCCGGGAATACGGGTTCAACCCGAAAGCGTTGATGCCGGTCTATGGCCTGGCCGAGTGTTCGGTGGCGCTGGCCTTCCCGCCTGTGGGCCGGGGGCCGGTCATCGACCGGGTCCATCGCGACACGTTCATGAATACCGGCCAGGCCGAGGTTGCGGATGACGCCGACGGCGGGGCGCTCCGTTTCGTCAATTGCGGGCGGCCATTGCCTCAACATCAGATCCGGATCGTCGATGACGCCGGGCGCGAGGCCCCGGAACGCCAGGAAGGCCGGTTACAGTTCCTGGGTCCGTCGGCCACGGTTGGTTATTTCCGCAACCCCAGGGAAACCGAGGCTTTGTTTGACGGCGATTGGCTGAATTCCGGCGACCTGGCCTATATCGCCGGCGGCGACGTGTATATCACCGGCCGCACCAAGGACATCATCATCCGCGGCGGGCGTAATATTTTTCCGGCCGAATTCGAGGACGCCGTTGGCGATCTTGAGGGCGTGCTGAAAGGCAACGTCGCCGTCTTCGGCAGCGCCGATCCGGCCACCGGCACGGAACGCCTGGTCATCCTTGCCGAAACCCGCAAACGCAAGCCCGAGGACCAGGAACGCCTGCGGTCCGCCATCAACGGCCTGGGTGTGGATTTGATAGGCGGTCCCCCCGACGACGTTGTCCTGGCGCCGCTGCGGACCGTCCTCAAGACGTCGAGCGGCAAGATTCGCCGCTCCGCCTGCCGGGATATCTACGAAAAGGGACTGATCGGCAAACCGCCCGCGGCCATCTGGTGGCAGGTGGCCCGCATGACCCTGGCCTCGGCGGGGCCCAGGGCCCGCCGGGCCTGGCGCGGCGCTGGCGTCATGTTGTTCGGCGCCTACGCCTGGCTATTGACCGGGTTGTTGGTGCCGCTGTTGTGGCTGGGCGCCATCGCCATCCATCCCTTCGGTTGGCGTTGGACCTGTCTTGGCGGCGGGGTCCGGCTGCTGGCGTGGCTGGTGGGGGCGCGGTTGACGGTTCGGGGTTTGGAAAACCTGCCGCCAAAGGGCCGGGCCGCGGTCTTCGTTTCCAACCACGCCAGCTACCTGGACGGCTTCGCCCTCGGCGCCGTCCTGCCCCGGCCGGTCCGGTTCGTCGTCAAGGCGGAACTGAGGAATTCGTGGATGACGCGCATCCCGCTTGATCGGCTGGAAACCGAGTTCGTCGAACGGTTCGACCGCGAACGGGGAATCGACGACACCGGACGGGTGACCCAGGGCTTACAAAACGGCCACTCGCCGCTGTTCTTCGCCGAAGGGACCCTATCGCGGATGCCCGGGTTGCTGCCTTTTCATATGGGCGCTTTTGTCGCCGCGGCGGAAGCGGACGCGCCGATCGTGCCGGTCATCATCCGGGGCACCCGGTCGATGTTGCGCGACGGTTCATGGTTGCCCAGGCCGGGGACCATTACCATCGTCATCGGCAAAACGGTCGAGCCGGACCCGGCCGCCGGGGAGGAGGGAAATTGGGCGCGGGCGGTGTCGCTTCGCGACCGGGTGCGCCGCGAGATCCTCAAGCATTCCGGCGAGCCGGACCTTGAAAGGGAGGACTCGCCGGTCCCGGCCTTGAAAGAGCAGCCCTAAGGCCGCCTGTGGATAGAGTGTCCACAAATTAACCATTTGAATTTAAACAATAAATTATCCTTATCCCCATTTATCACCAGGTTTTCCCGGGCTTTTCCATAGAGTTATCCAAGGCCGTTTCCGGCCTTCTTGACCCCGGTCATATGCGGCCGGGGGGATTCCCTCGATACTGATCCTTGAAACGACAGATTGATCGAAAGGAGATGGATCATGCCATTCAAGGACATTTTGGTTCATGTCGACACCTTGGAGCCCTCGGCGGCGCGCCTGCGCTCGGCTATCAATCTGGCCGAGTCCTCGGATGCCCGGTTGACGGGGCTCTATATCCTCCCGAAACCCTATCTTCCGGCCTACGCCGAGGCTCAGATCAGCGCCGATATCCTGGAGGAACAGGCCAAGATGGCCAAGCAACAGGCCGAAGACGCGGAAAGGAAGTTCAAGGAAGCGACCGCAAATAACGGCCTTCAATCCGAATGGCGGGTCGAGGAAGGTAACACGGCGGAAATTTTATCAAAGCAGGCCCGTTATCACGACCTGGCCGTGGTCGGGCAGGGCAATCCCGAAAGCTATATTTTCGTCGGTGACAGGGAAATGCCCGATCGCATGATCATGACTTCGGGGCGGCCGGCGCTGGTCATTCCCTACGTCGGTGAATACGCCACCATCGGAAAACACGTGATGATCGCCTGGGACGCCGGCCCGATGGCCGCCCGAGCCGTTCATGACGCCTTGCCGTTGCTGCCGGCGGCCAAGGACGTCACCGTCATGGTGATCAATCCCAAGAACGGCGTCAACGGGACCGGCGATCTTCCGGGCGCCGACATCTCGGCCCATCTGGCGCACCACGGCGTCAAGGCCGAAGCCGACTATGTGAAAACGGACAAAGGCACCGGCGACACGTTGTTGTCCTGGGTCGCCGATAAGGGCGCCGACCTGATCGTCATGGGCGCCTATGGCCACGCCCGCTGGGCCGAACTGGTCCTGGGCGGCGTCACCGACCACATGCTGAAACACATGACGGTGCCCGTCTTGATGTCGCATTAGGTGATGTTGAACTGGGTTTTGGTTAACCCCTCCGCTCCGTCGCCCGGGGATCGAGGGCGTCCTGCAGCCCGTCGCCGAGGAAGTTGAAGGCGATCACGGTGACGAAGATCAAGACGCCGGGATAAAACGCCAGCGACGGCGCCTCGAAGATCAGTTCCTGGGCGTTGGTCAACAGATTCCCCCAGCTCGGGATCGGCGGCTGGATGCCGAGGCCGAGGAAGCTCAACACCGATTCCAGCAAAATCACGTTGCCCACCGACAGCGTCGTGGCGACGATGATCGGCGACGCCAGGTTGGGCAGGATGTGGACGGTCATGATGCGGAACGCCGAGGCGCCCTGGGCCTCGGCGGCGACGACGAATTGGCGTTCGCGCAACGAAAGCGCCGTGCCGCGGACCAGCCGCGCGACCGTCGTCCAGCCGACCAGGGCGACGATGACGACGATGCGGTAAAGGCTGATGTTTTCCGACGCCGCGATGGTTTCCGGTACCCCGATCTTGCCGAGGTCGAGCGCCGCCAGGACGATCAACAGCGGCAGCAGCGGCAGCGCGATCACCCCGTCGGTGGTCCGCATCAGGAACGCGTCAAGCCGCCCGCCGTAGTATCCGGCCACCAGCCCGACCATGGTGCCGATAACGGCCGAGGCGAACGCCGCCGTCAAGCCGACGAAAAGCGATATCCGGCCGCCGTAAAGCAGCCTGACCAGGATATCGCGGCCGATCTCGTCGGTGCCCAGCGGGTGCGACCAACTGGCCTCCTGAAAGCGGTTGAACAGGTCGACGGCGCTGGCATCGGCGCCGATCAGGGCCGCGGCCAGGGGCGCCGACAGCGCCGCCAGGGCCAGGGCCGCCAACACGCCGAGGCTGACGACGGCGAGACGGTGCTTGAGGAAACGCCCCCCGGTCAGCGCCCACACGGTTTCGCCTTTGCGGCCGGGCGCGCTCATCGTTCGGCCCCGCGGAAGGAAATGCGCGGGTCCAGCCACACATAGGCGACGTCGGCGAGGAAATTGCCGGCCAACGTCAACAATGTCGCCAGCAGCAGCGCCACCAGGGCCAGGTTGAAATCGTTGCCCATGATGGCGTCGTAGATCAGCCGCCCCATGCCCGGCCAGGCGAAGATGGTCTCGGTGATCAGGGCGCCGGAAAACAGGTATCCGAAATCGAGGGCGATGATGGTGACCACGGGGATCAGCGCGTTCCTGAGCGCGTGGCCGAAGACGACGCGAACCTCGCCGGCGCCGGTCGCCCGCGCGGTGCGGATATAGTCCTGGCGCAGGGTCTCGATCATGGCGGCGCGCATATAGCGCGTGTGGCCGCCGATGGAAGCGATGGTCAGGCTGGCCACCGGCAGAACGAGATATCGCGCGTTTTGCCAAATCCCGCCCGGGACTCCCGTTTCGCCGAGGGTGCCCAGCCCGCCCGCCGGCAGGACGCCGAAAATGACCGCGAAAACGATAATCAGCATCAACGCCAGCCAGAACGGCGGCACCGAGATGCCGGCGAAGGCGGCCAGGTTGATGGCGTAATCGGTCTTGGAATAGGGACGGTAGGCGGCGGCGATACCGGCCGGAAGGGCGATCGCCAGCGCCAGCGCGAAGCTCAACCCCAACAGCGTCACCGTGTTGCCCAGGGCCGGGACGATGACCTGCATCACCGGCTTGGCATGCAGCCGGGAATAGCCGAAATCACCCGACAACGCCGCCGCCAGCCAGTTGCCGTAGCGCTCGAAGATGGATTTGTTGAGCCCGTAAAGCTCCCGCAGCCGGGCCGTGTCCTCGGCCGTGATCTTCGGATCGGCGGTGATCATCAGGTCGACCGGGTCGCCCGGCATCAGCCCGATCAGCGAATAGACGGCAAACGACATCAGCCCCAAAACCAGGGCCGACTGCCAAAGACGGTGGAAAAGGAAACGGGTCATGGGGGAGGAGTTTTCACCGCTGGCGCGACGGCGGGCAAAAGAAAACGCAGCTTCATGCGGGGCTATGCGGCCACATGAACCCGGCGCCTGATTTCCTCGCCAAGCTGATTTTCCACCATGTCGAGGTCATAGGTCGTCTGGAGGTTCATCCAGAATTCCGGACCGGTGGCGAAATAGCGGCCGAGCCGAAGCGCGGTGTCGGCGCTGATGCCGCGCTTGGCGTTGAGGATCTTGCTGATCCGGTCGGGAGGAATGCCGAGCTCGAGAGAGAGCTTGTGGCCGCTGATGCCGCGTGCCTCGATTTCGCGTTTGATGATGCGGCCAGGGTGTACGGGCATGGGCATGGGGGTCATCCTTTATGATAGTCCGTAATTTCCACGTCGTAAGCGTGGCCGTTTCGGAATTTGAAACAGACCCGCCAGGGGCCGTTGACCGTCATCGCCCACTGACCCTTGCGGGTGCCTTTGAGCCGGTGAAGCCCGACGCTCTTGAGAGGGCTTAACTGGTTGATGGCCGAAGCCGCATTGAGCATTTTCAGAACTTCAAGGGCCCCCTCACGGTCAAGACCGGAAAACCCACGCGTTATTCCTTGCTCGTAAACCTTGCGGGATTTGGCGTTCTTCCATGTCTTGATCACGGAGTCAGAATATAACGTCAAGCATTAGGCGTCAAACAATAAATCCCTTTCGCGACACAGACCAATCCCAGGACAAGGACCGACTGCCAAAGGCGGTGGAAAAGGAAATGCGCCATGGGGGATTAGGGTTGAGCCCGCCAGTTCTCCACCCACAGGGTCGACGGGTCCTGGTGGCCGGTGGGTTCCAGCCCCTTCAGCCATTTCGGCAGGATATAGGGCTCGGCGCGGAAATAGAGCGGGATGACGGGAAGCTCGGTGGCGTAAATCTCCTGCAGCCGCCGCCACAGTTTCTTGCGCTTGCTCCGGTCCAGTTCGACCTCGATGGTTTCCAGCAGCCCGTCCATCTCGGCGTTGCGGAAACCGGTGTAGTTCTGGCCGGCGAAATTGTTGTCCGGGGTCGGGATGTGAGCCGAATGGAGGGTCGTCCGGGGCACGCCTTCGGGGGCGCTGATCCAGGCGTACATGGCGAGGCCGGAAAACCTGCGCTCGGTCACCGTCTGGCCGAAGAACACGCGGGCCGGCTCGTTCCTGATGCGGACGTCGATCCCCGCCGCCTTCCACTGGCTTTGCAGCACCTGCTCGACCAGTTCCCGGGACCGGTTGCCCGCCGTGGTCATGATTTCAAGCCCCAGGCGCTTGCCCTTCTTGTCGTGGCGGACGCCGCGCTTGCGCATGGTCCAGCCGGCGTCGTTCAACAGCTTCGCCGCCTTCTTCGGATCGTAAGGGTATTTCGGAACGTCGTCGGCATGGACCCAGTCGAGCGGGTTGACGCTGGTGTGCGCGACCGGCTGCCGCCCGGCGAACAGTTTCTCGCTGATGGCCTCGCGGTCGATGGCGTAAATCAGCGCCCGGCGCACCCGGATATCCCGGAGGATCAGGTTGTCGAGATTGAGGTCGATGTGCTCGTAGATCAGGCCCGGCTTGTAGATGATGTTGAATTTGCCGCCGTGGCGCTTCTCAAAAGCGATGGCCTGGTCGACGGTCAGCCCCAACTCGCCGGCGATCATGTCGATGTTGCCGGATAGCAGGTTGGCTTCCAGGGCCGCGGTATTCGGAATAACCCGGACGACGATGCGCTTGAAATGCGGTTTCCTGCCCCACCAGGTCGGGTTGGGCGCCAGCACCACGTGTGAGCCGGTGACCACCCTGTCGATCAGGTAGGGCCCGTAATAGAGCCCCTTGTTGGTGGTGTCGATGTCGAAGGCGGTGCGGTTCTTGTAGGCCACCGGGTCGGTGAAATTGGCTTCGTCAAGGTGCGCCGGGATCAGTTCAAAGCCGTTGATGGCGTTGTATTGGAAGGTCAGCTTGTCGAAATGCATGGTGAAGGTCCTGGGGCCCTTGACGTCGATCCTGTAGAGGCTCCGGTAAAACTCCATGTTGCCGACGCCGCTTTTCTTGTGGCGCCCGACCTTCCAGGTGAAGACCACGTCATCGGTGGATACCGGCTTGCCGTCGCCCCAGTTGGCGTCGTCGCGAATGGTGTAGGTGACGGCGATGCCCTGCTTGCCGTCGGGCGTGCGTTCCGGCGCCGCCAGGCCGTTTTCGATGGTCGGCAGCTTGACGCACAGCATGCACCGCAGCCGCCAGTCCTTGTCGTAGACGGTCAGCGGCCGCCGGGTCAGGCCGAGGATGTAGGTCTTGGCCAGCATGGCGTCGATGTTGGGGTGGAAGGTGGACGGGAACTGGGTGATGCCGATCACCAGCTCGTCCCTGGCCGCCTTGGCGGGGGCTGGCAGAACGGCGGCCAAAAAAAACAGACAGCCGGCGACCGCCGCCCTTCGCCCCCGCAAACCCATCAAGGTGGCCTCCGTCTCGTTGCGTTCCCAAGCCTGAAACCCGGACGTTAACACGCCCGGCACAGGGGGTCAGCGGGGAATGCGGCCGGTGTAATAGCGGATCAGGGCTTGGCCTTCGGGGGTATCCCAATCGGCGGCGCCCTTCATGTAGCCCATGACCCGGCCCCGGTGGTCGATGAGGAAGGTCCAGGGCAGGCCCTGGCCGACTTCAAGCGCCTCGGCGGCGCGGCCCACGGGGTCGAGGTAGACCGGAAGATTTTTGATCCCGAGCCGCCGGAGAAAGGGAAGAACGGCCCTGGCGCCGCGGGAATCGACGGACAGGGAGACGGCCGTGAACCTGTCGCCGCTGAGCCTGGCCTGCAGTTTGTCGAGGGACGGCATTTCATACACGCACACCGGGCACCAGGTCGCCCACAGGTACAACAGCACCACCTTGCCTGAAAACCGCCTCAGGGTCGTCACCCCGCCCTTGAGGGTATGGAGCGGCGTAATTGGGGCCGGCTGAACGGGACGGACGATGGCGAACGGGAAGTTGCGGCCTTGGAACCGGGGCGGGTCGTTATCGGATTCGGCGCCGGCCGCCGTTCCCGGCAACGACATCAACAGGATCAACGCTCCCGCCATAAGCACGACCGGGATAATTCGCCGCTTTCGTTTCATCACGGCGAGAGTATCCCAGAGCGGCGCCGGGGGTGCAATTGGCGCCGGGAATAGGCGGCCCGGGACCGCATTGACCCCGGTCAATCCGGGTCAGTGTTTATGCGGCTTCGAGCCCGGCGGATCGACGTGGCCGCCCTTGGCCGCTGGCTTAGGCTCGTGTCCGATTTCGGGGGCGTGCTTTTCAGGCGCCGGCTTGCCGCCATGTTCATGCTGCATCATCTTGTGCGCCTTCGCCGTCATATCCTTTTCCGAAAAGTTGTGTTGCGCCTCGTCGTCGTGGATGAAGGCGATCATGTCGGCCAGTTCCTCGCCGGTGAAAAAGATTTGTTCGCCGAAGGCGCCTTCCTGGGCGGCGATCATCGCCGGGGCGTGGTTCCACATCTTGGCGGCGAAATCGAAGGGATTCATGAGCCCCGAAAGGGTGTGGGCGTCCATGGCCGGCGCATCGTGGCCGCCGACGCCGTTAATGGCATGGCAGGCGACACACCCCTTATCGACAAAAAGCTTCATTCCCCGCGCCGGGTTCATGATCGGCATCACCAGGCGCACCCCGTGGCCGGGGACGAATTTAGTGCTTTTAACATGATCGCCAAAGGCAGGCGCGGTGAAAAGGGTCAACGCCAGGGCAGCAACTGCGGTGATCGAAGTTTTCGGTCCGGATGTGGAGAACATCGGCCAATTCCTTTATTTCAGACAGGCAAATCATCGCATTACGCGGAAGACCCTAACCAAAACACCTGGGGTCGACCTTGACCGGCGTCAACATTGCCCGGCGAGGGGCTCCCTTATTGCAACTTGAACTTCTGCTCCATCGGGTTGGCGGCGTCACGGGACCAGTCGGCGAGCGAACCGTCATACATCCTGGTTTTTTTATTGCCGAGCAACTCCGAATTGACGAACCAGCCGAGCGAGGCCCAGTGGCCGGTATTGCAGAACGTGATCGCCGGGCCGTCGGTGGGCGCGCCGGCGGCGGCGTAAAGGCGGCGCAGGGTCTCGGTGGACCGGAAGGTGCCGCCGTCATCGACCGTGGTCCACCGGCCCGGCAGGTTGATGGCGCCCTTGAGCATGCCGGGCACCCCGTCTCGTTTCAGGCGCCAATTATCGCGCCCGTAGGACGTAAGGGCCGCGCCCGGAATATGGCCGGCGCGAAACGCCCCGACCGAGCCGCGCACGTCCAGAAACACCACGTCGTGTTTGGCGAGGTTGTCCCTGACCCACTGGGCATTGACCAAGGGCGTAGCGGCAAACGACGGCGCGGCGGCGATAACAACGATAACGAAAAGGGCGAAAGCAGCAGACAGGATGTTCTTTTTCATTTTTTTTATTTCCTTCTAAGGGGTGTCGCTGCCTCCGTGGGCCTTGGACCAGCCGATGGGGTCGTCGAGAAAGCCGCGCACCCCGTCGATAGCGGCCTGATCGAAATATTGGCCTTCCTCGGCCGCTTTCAAGACATCATTCCAGGTCGCCAGGTAATGAAGGGCGACGCCGAGGCCGGTCATGGTTTCCCCGGCGCCGGGAAAGGCGCCGTAGAAAAAGACCACGAAGACGTCGGTGACCAAGGCGCCGGCGCCGCGGAGCCCGTCGACGAAAGTCACCTTCGAGCCGCCGTCGGTGGCCAGGTCCTCGACCAGCAGCACCCGCTGGCCTTGCTCCAGGTGTCCTTCGATCTGGGCGTCGCGTCCGAATCTCTTGGGCTTCTTGCGCACGTAAAGCATCGGCTTGGACCGGGCTTCGGCGATCCAGGCGGCGTAGGGGATACCCGCCGTCTCGCCGCCGGCGACGGCATCGATGTTGTCGAAGCCGATGGCGGTTTCCAGTTTTTCGACCGCCAGCCCAATGATGCGCCGACGCGCCTCGGGAAACGATATCGCCCGTCGGCAGTCGATATAGACCGGGCTGACCCAGCCGGCGGTCAGGGTATAGGGCTCTTCGGGGCGAAAGTTGACGGCGCCGATATCCAAAAGCAGTTTCGCCGTCTCCAAACCGCTGTCGTTTTCCCGAATATCGTCCGAGGCGGCTGGCATCGTTTTTCCCTGGCCATTAAGATGCGGCCCGTATGAGCACGCTTGCCTTCTGTTTAGAGACAAACGGCGGCCAAGACAATTCCCTGGGGCCATTCTCAATATTATCGAGCCATGGAATGAACCGATGAACCGCGGCGATGCTTTCTTGAAAGCGCGTTTTGTGCCAGTTTTTCCCCACCCATGACCACCGATAAATTCAGCAACGCCCCGCCCGTGATCTGGGTCCTGGCCGACGGCCGCGCCGGCAACCGCAGCCAGTGCCTGGGCGTCGCCGACCAACTCGGCCTCGCGTATGAGATCAAGGAGCTCGACTACGGCCCCCTGGCGGCGCTGCCCAACGGGCTGCTCGGCGCTTCCTTGGCCGGGCTGACCGGGGAAAGCCGGGCCCGTCTGTCGCCGCCGTGGCCGGGCCTGGTGATCGCCGCCGGCCGCCGCACGGCCCCGGTGGCCCGGAAGATCGGGCGGCTGGGCGGGGGCGGCTGTTTCCTCGCCCAGATCATGCATCCGGGGGCCGGGGCGGGGGACTTCGGGCTCATCGCCCAGCCCCGCCACGACCGGGGCGGCGACGGCGCCAACGTCATTCCGATCACCGGCGCCCCGCACCCGTTGACGGCTGAGCGCCTGCGGGAAGAAGCCGGCCACTGGCGGGGGCGGTTCGACGACCTGCCGAAACCGTGGATCGCGCTCATTGTCGGCGGCGGCACCCGGCGGCGCGTTTTTTCAGAGTCCATGGCCCGGGAATTGGCGTCCTTGGCGTCAAGGATGGCGGCAACGGCGGGCGGGTCATTATTGGTCACCACCAGCCGCCGCACCGGCGACGCCGCCGGCCCCCTTATCGATGCCATCGACGCGCCGAGCAGGATTTACCGCTGGGGCGAAGGCGGGGAGGACGATAACCCCTATCATGGATACTTGGCGCTGGCCGATGCGGTCATCGTCACCGGCGATTCCGCCTCCATGTGCTCGGAGGCCTGCGCCGGTTCCGGGCCGGTCTATATCTACGCGCCGCCGGCCCTGACGGTGGCCAAGCACGCGCGCCTTCACGACGACCTCTATGAACAAGGCTATGCCCGGCCGCTGACCGGCGAATACGAGGACTGGACCCATCCGCCGTTGAATCCGGCACAAGAGATCGCCGCCGCCATCCGCCAACGGCTGGGACTTTAGCCGTCTTCCCAGGCTTTGACTTCCTGGTGCTGTTCGCCCAGGCCTTCGACGCCCAGGTGCATGACGTCGCCGGGTTTCAGGAAGATCGGCGGCTCGTGGCCGAGACCCACCCCCGGCGGCGTGCCGGTGGCGATAACGTCGCCCGGCAACAGGGTCATATAGCGGCTGATGTCGCTGACTAGATGGCTGACGCCGAAGATCATGGCCGAGGTGTTGCCGTCCTGGCGGCGGGTATCGTTGACGTCGAGCCACAGGTTCAGGTTTTGCGGGTCCGGCACCTCGTCCGGGGTCACCAGCCAGGGCCCCAGCGGCGCGAAGGTGTCGAAGCTCTTGCCCTTGACCCACTGGCCGCACCGTTCCAGTTGGAATTCGCGTTCGGATACGTCGTTCATGATCGAGTACCCGGCGACGGCGTCCATGGCGTCGGCCTGCTCCACGTATTGCGCCTTGCGCCCGATGATCACCGCCAGTTCGACCTCCCAATCGCCCTTGACGGAATCCTTGGGCAGGACCACCGGATCGTTGGGACCGCTCAGCGAGGTCACGGCCTTGGAAAACAAAATCGGCTGTTCGGGAATGTCGAACTTGGTTTCCTTGCCGTGGGCGGCGTAATTGATACCGACGGCGACGATCTTGCCGACGCCCGCCACCGGCGGGCCGAGCCGGGGGGTGCCATCGACGACCGGCAAAGAGTCCGTTTCCAGCTTGACGAGCCGCGCCAGGCGGTCGGACGCCAGGAAGGCGCCGTCGATGTCGTTGATCTTGTCTGACAAGTCCCGGATCCGGCCTTCTTCGTCCAACAGGCCGGGTTTTTCCTGACCCTTGGGGCCGTAACGCAGCAGTTTCATGAATCCTCCGAAATCCCCCGAAATCCCCCCGAAATCCCCGGGCGCGGTGAAACACTACCTTTAACAAGCGGCCGGTCAACCATTCCCTGTGCGGACGCGAAAAATGGCTTTCACCAAGGCTTTAAGAGGGTGTGGGCGCTTTTGCTGACCAACATCGGCGAACAGGAAATCGTCATCCGCGACCTGGTGGAGCGCGGCTATTGCCTGGGCTCCAACGTGTCCTACAACATCAAGAAGCTAACCGACCCGGGGTATCTGGATCAGGAACGCTCGGCCCATGACCGCCGGTCGATGATCATCCGATTGACGGAAAGACTCTAGTAAATGCTAATATGCTGATGGTGTCGTTTTCCCGACAGGGGGTCCGTCCATGAACGATAACCCAAAAGACATCAACGAACGGCTCGAGAAACTCAAACGGGCTTACGTGAACAACCTCGGGGCCATGATCGAGGAAGTCGAATCATCCGCCGGGGCCGTCCGGATCGACCCGTTGTCGGGGCAAAGGTTCGAAGCCTTGGACGCCCTGATACAGATTGCCCACAAACTGGCCGGATCGGGCGGTATTTTCGGTTTTGCGGAAATCAGTGATGCCGCGGAAAGGGCCGAAACCGCCTGCGAGGCCATGCTGGAAACGCCGTCAATGGACCTTTGGCAGTCAATCGAAGGCCATCTGGATAAGTTACGCAGCGCCGTTAACGACGCCCGTGCCGGCGCCTAACGCCGGCCTTATTGGAATAACGAGTAGTGGGTCGGTTTGTTGAATGTCCGCTTTACCCCGTATAGCGGACCATTTCCAGGACTGACGATTACGTCTGCTTGTGACCCAAAGCTGACATTCGTTGGGTTATGAAAAACAGCGGGCGGAGGCCGAAATCAAGTGGTTTTTTGGTAGGGGAAAATATTTTGAAAATTCCGGTTAGAACTCCGCTAATATGGTCCCTTGATGGGGTGCCTACTCATCTAGCGGGTTCTCCTATCGCGAAACACAATACATTCGGAGGTAAAGATGACCACTGACGAAGGAACGCCCGGCGCGGAAGCACCGGACGAGGACGACATTGGCAAGAACCTCTTCAAGCAACTAGCGGTCGTCGGCGGAATCGTTTTCCTGATAATGCTCGCTGCAGTTTTAGGAGCTTTTTAATCACAAGAAAAACCAAGTCCGATCTTTAGTTGAAATCTGGCACCGCACAGGGAAATGATGCGGCACCATTTTTTTGCAGCCGAGGGGCTACTTGGGAAATACCCGCTGGGAAGAAGCTTGGTAGGCTGATGGTATGGTCTACAAGGGAAAGGTAAAGACGGAAGAAGCTGCGGCGTCCCGGCGACCCCAAGGACATGGGGCACGAAATGGACTTCGTTCGCCAGGGCGAAATGAAGTTCAAGGTGATTGCCCGGCGTAACAAGCTCTTGGGCCTGTGGGCAGCCGAAAAGATGGGCATTACTGGCGAGACCGCTAAGGAGTACAGCAAGGAGGTGGTCGCATCGGATTTTGAGGAACCTGGCGACGACGATGTGGTCCGCAAGGTGATGAAGGACTTCGCGGAAAAGGACGTGGGCGTATCTGAAGATCAGTTGCGCCAGGAAATGGACGCCCTTCTCGGAGTCGCCCTCGGCCAGATCAAGTCCGATAGTGCTTGATCCGCCCTAATATAGAGTTGTCAGTGGCCAGTGTGCCAATTCCATTAGCAACGCTTAGGTCCGCTTATGATGCAGTGGACGGCTCCCACCCGCCGGCATCTAGGTGCCAAAATGGTGGTTTAGGAACCACAGGGAAACAGGAGCCGCCCATGAACGAAGT
>NZAZ01000023.1 GCA_002686255.1 Rhodospirillaceae bacterium | reverse complement strand
TTCTTGCCCGTAGTCCCCGCTACGCTCCGCGAAGCCCTCCTACCCCAGACCTGAAAGGCCTCGGTCAGAATGGGTCAATGTGGTCGGAATATGCTCTAGATATAATTTCGAAGCGCCCTCTTTCCAGGGGCGCTTTATCCGCCGTTCCTTGGTATTAGCAGAAGTTCCTATTCCCGGACCGTTCCCGGGGCATTAGTGTGGGCTGGCAAAACCATGTTGGGTAAAGGGAAAATGCGTCTCCCCGCAAAGGTCAAATTGGTCGAGGTCGGCCCCCGGGATGGCCTGCAAAACGAGCCCGAAACCGTTTCCACGGCGGTCAAGATCGAATTGATCGACCGTCTCGCCGGCAGCGGACTACGGTCCATCGAGGTCGGCAGTTTCGTATCGCCGAAATGGGTGCCGCAGATGGCCGATACGGCGGACGTCATGGCCGGCCTTGCGGTTCGGGACGGCGTTCGCTACGGGGTTTTGGTGCCCAACATGCAGGGGCTCAAAGCGGCCCGTTCCGCCGGGGCGAAGGAAATCGCCGTTTTCGCGGCGGCGTCCGAGACGTTTTCGCGAAACAACGTCAATTGTTCCATCGCCGAAAGCTTAGGTAGGTTCCGCCCCGTATGCGAGGCCGCCCAAGCGGAAGGGATTGCGGTGCGCGGCTATGTCTCGTGCGTGCTCGGCTGCCCTTATGAGGGGGAGATCGAGCCGCAAGCCGCCGCCTGGGTGGCGAAGGAATTGATGGAAATGGGCTGCGACGAGATTTCCCTCGGCGATACCATCGGCCGGGGCACCCCGGCCCGCGCCCAGGGGTTGATCGACCAGGTCAGCAAAACCGTGCCCGTGGAAAAGCTGGCGGCCCATTTCCATGATACCTATGGGCAGGCGTTGGCCAATATCCTGGCGGTTCTTGAAAAAGGCGTCGCCGTCATCGACAGCGCCGTCGCCGGGCTCGGCGGTTGCCCCTATGCCAAAGGCGCCACGGGCAACGTCGCCTCCGAGGATGTGCTCTACATGCTGAACGGACTGGACATTGAAACAGGCGTCGACCTGGAGTCGCTGGCCGCGGCCGGGCAATTCGTATGCAGTCAACTCGGCCGCCCCACCGCCTCGAAGGTGGCCCGCGCCCTTTCGGCAAAGGCCAACCGATGACTGTCCACTTGATCAAACTGTGCGTCGGCATTGACGACATCGGGCACCTGGCCCGTCTTCAGGCCGGGCGGCTGGCCGAGGCCCGGCGCCGGGGCGATACGGCGGAACTGAAACACGTGACCCGGAATACTCCCAGACAGGCGTCCGAAATACTGGACGGCGGCTCCCTCTATTGGGTCATCAGGGGCTTTGTCCGCGTCCGTCAGGAGGTCATCAACCTCCGCCCGGCCGAAAAAGCCGATGGCCGCCCCGCCTGCGCCCTGGTGCTTGACCCAAAATTGGTCAGGACCGAACTTCGCGGTTTCCGCGCCTTCCAGGGGTGGCGCTACCTGGCGCCCGAGGACGCGCCGCCGGATGCCGGTCTCTTTGACGAAGCCGATGGGGATGTTCCGGCGGAGATGGCGGCGGAGCTAAAAGGCCTGGGTTTGCTTTAGTATTCACATACCAAATCGGCCGGATTAGGTGGTCCCAGGAAATCACCGGCACCGTGGTCCGTATCCAGCCCGACGGCGACGTTGCGCTGACCTTCGGGTCGCCCCGCGGCGATTGGCCGAAACTGCTGGTGTTCCTGGACAAAAAGGAACGGGAAGGGGAGGAGGAGGGATAATCACCTTCACGACCGCAGCACGTCGATGACCTTGCTTTCGTTCAGTTCCTCCAGGCCCTCGTCCAGGAGCTTTTGAAAAGCGTCACGGGCGGCGTCGCCGAAGGGCGTCCGCTGGCCCAGCTTGTCGGCTAGCCTCAGCCCATAGAGCGTGTCCTTGAGCCTGAGGCGGCCCGGAAAAGTGATGTTTTGGCCGTGGTCGGCGGCGGCCATGCGCCGCGTGTTGCGGATCACCTGCGGGCTGGCCGCGGCCCCCTTGGCCAGGGCGTCGGCTACCTGGCCGGGGTCGAGGCCGGCTTTTTCGGCGATCAGCATGCCTTCGGCGGCGCCGGCGATCTGCACCGCGCCCATCAGGTTGACCATCAGCTTGTAGGCGGTGCCGGCGCCGACGGGGCCGAAATGGATGATCTCGCTCGAAAAAGGATCGAGCAGCGGCCGGGCGGCTTCCAGGTCCCCGGAATCCGCGCCGACTAATAGCGTCAATTCCCCGGCTTCGGCATTCACCGGGATGCCGGTGACCGGGCAATCGATATAGCGGAAACCTTTTTGCCCAGCCGTTGCGGACAGTTCGAGCACCCAGTCATGGGACAGGGTCGAACATTCGACAGCAAAGGCGTTTTCCGCCGTCTCGGCGGCCAACGCGCCGTCCTCTCCAAGCCAAACGGCTTTTGACGCCTCGTCGTCGCTGAGCATGGCGATGACCGCGTCCGCCCCAACGGCCGCTTCCTTGGGCGTGTCGGCGGCGGTGGCCCCCTGTTTGGTCAGGGCCCCGGTCTTTTCCGTGGTGCGGTTATAGACCGTCAAATCATGCCCGGCCTTGATCAGGCACGCCGCCATGCCGGCGCCCATGTTGCCGGTGCCGAGGAACGCGATCCTGCTCATCGCCGGGCCATCAGTCCGTCAACTCGCACCAAACCGGCGTGTGGTCCGAAGGCTTTTCCTTAGCTCTAGGCGTCTTGTCGATGCCGCAAGCCTTCAGGCGGTCGGCGGCCTGTGGCGACAACAGCAGATGGTCGATCCTGAGCCCGTCGTCCTTTTGCCAGGCGCCGCGCTGATAATCCCAATAGCTGTAGAGATGGGGCGCCGTATTGAAAGCCCGGAAGGCGTCGGTGAGGCCCAGATACATGAGCCGGCGAAAGCGGCCCCGGCTTTCCGGCCGGCACAGCGCGTCATCGGCGAACCCGGCCGGGTTGTAGACGTCGTCGTCGGTGGGGCAGATGTTGTAATCGCCGCCGAGCACGAAAACGTCCTCTGTTTTCAGAAGCGTTTCGGCGTGGGCGATCAGGCGCTCCATCCACTTCAGCTTGTAGCGGAACTTTTCCGAATCCTTGCCGTTTTCGTCGCCGGTCGGGTTGCCGTTGGGAAGGTAGATGGAGGCGACGCGGACAATTCCCCTCTTGCCCGTCACCAGGGCCTCGATATAGCGGGCCTGATCGTCCTTGTCGTCGCCGGGAAGCGCCGTCAGTTCCACCTCGAGGGGGCTTTTCGACAGGATGGCGACGCCGTTATAGGTCTTCTGGCCCGNGCACNNCNACGTTNTAGCCNAGNTCGCCGATCTCCAGNNCCGGGAAGNTNTCGTCCNNGGNNTTNGTTTCCTGCAACAGCGCCACGTCGGGCCTGGNNTTCGNNGAGCCANNNCANCACNNGGGGCAGNCGCGCCTTGATGGAGTTGACGTTCCAGGTGGCGATCTTCACTTAAGGCAATCCCCTTAAAACAAAAGGCCCGCCAAAGGCAGGCCTAATTTAATAGCATAGTTTGGGGTTCCGCGTCAGATCGAGAACGATGATCCGCAGCCGCAGGAAGACGTCGCGTTGGGGTTGTTGACCTGAAAATAGGCGCCGCCCAGGTCTTCGCGGAAATCCACTTCCGAGCCTTGCAAAAGCCCCAGGGACGTTTCGTCGACGACGACTTTCACGTCTCCGTGCTTGAACGTCAGGTCGTCGGCGGCGAGGGTGTCGTCGAGGCTGAACCCGTACTGGAAACCCGAGCAGCCGCCGCCGGAAATGGCGACCCGCAACATCAGATCGGCGTTGCCTTCCATCTCGCGCAACTCCTTGATGCGCCTGGCGCACGAGTCGGTGATGGTGATCTCATGGCCTTGGCCGGGGGCCGTTCCTTCGGGCATGCCTAAAAACCTTTTGCTTCAAAGCCTTCCAAGTATTCCTTATGTAGTGCGCCGCCGCCGCATGTCAAACGCCTTTAGCCTTTAAGGAAATCCCTGACCGCCGCTTCGCCACATTCCATGTCCTGTTCCACGGCGCCGCCGGATAGCCCGATGGCGCCGACGACGGTATTGCGGATTATGACGGGAAAACCGCCGCCGACGATCGAAAACCGGCCGCCCGACGACGTATGGATGCCGTAGGCCAGGTTCCCGGGCTGGCAAATCTCGTTGTATTCGTGGGTCGGGCGCTTGGAGACGGCGGCGGTGAAGGCCTTGTCGGCCGACAGCCCGACGCTGAGGGTCTTGGCCCCGTCCATGCGCTCAAACGCAATCAGGTTTCCCGATTCGTCGGCGACGGCGATGCACATGGGCACGCCGATTCTTTTGGCCTTGCGTTTCGCCCCATTGATCAGCTTCCGGGCGTCGGCGAGGCCGAGGCGTTTGATGTTGAGCACCCTAATGTTTCCTCCGGGGTTTCCGAGTTCAGCCTTGATATACCAGCATTTTTCGAAAATGGGTATGGAGGAGGGATGGCGGGGCCCGCCGGAAGCGCCCATAGGACCGTTGCCCCGCCCCTGGCCGTGGCGTAATTTCGGGCCATGACCGAAGCGCCGAAATCGGCGCCCGGCCTGGCCCCTTATGCCTGCTTTGAGGAGGCCAGCCGCGGGCGCCTGCACGACGAGGCGGAAAGCGCCACCCGGCGCTGTTTCCACCGCGACCGCGACCGCATCATCCATTCCGCCGCCTTCCGCCGGCTCGAATACAAGACCCAGGTGTTCGTCAACCACGAGGGCGACAACTACCGCACCCGGTTGACCCACACCTTGGAGGTGTCGCAGATCACCCGCTCCTTGTGCCGGTCCCTGGAACTCAACGAAGACCTGGGCGAGGCGTTGGCGCTGGCGCATGACCTTGGCCATCCGCCTTTCGGGCACGCCGGCGAGGACGCGCTCCGGGAGATGATGGAGCCCTTCGGCGGCTTCGACCACAACGCCCAATCGCTGAGCGTCATCACCAAGCTGGAACAGCGCTATGCGAATTTCGACGGCCTCAATTTGACCTGGGAAACCCTGGAAGGCGTGGTCAAGCACAACGGCCCGCTTGTCGGCGGCGAAAAGGACAAGCCCTTGCCCCGCGTCATCGCCGGGTACGCCCGGGAACATGATCTGGAGCTCGACACCTTCGCCGGCGCCGAGGCCCAGGTGGCGGCGTTGTCCGATGACATCGCCTACAACAACCATGACATCGACGACGGGCTCAGGGCAGGGCTTTTCACGATCCGGGGCCTGGACGGGGTGGCGCTGGTGGGGCCGATCTTCGAATCCGTGGACAAGGATTACCCGGATCTGGACGATTCCCGGAAAATCCATGAAGCGGTGCGCCGCCTGATCGGCGCCATGGTCGAGGACGTTCTCGCCGAAACCCGCCGCCGAATCGAAGACGCCAAGGTGGCTTCGGCGGAAGATATCCGCGCCCTCGGCCGCCCAGTGGTGGGTTTTTCCGCGGCCATGGAATCGCGGGAAAAGGCGGTGAAGACGTTCCTGTTCGACAACATGTACCGCCATGAGAAGCTCAACGCGATGACCGAAAAAGCCCGGCACATCGTCCGCGACCTGTTCGATTTTTTCCGCAAACAGCCGGAAAACCTGCCTTCCGACTGGCGCCGGAGGCTCGAAGGCGCCGGCCCGGAACCGGCGGCCCAGGTGGTGGCCGACTACATCGCCGGGATGACCGACCGCTTCGCCATCGACGAACACCGCCGCCATTGCGAAGGCGGGGCAAGAACTCCATGACGCTTTTCGCCATGATTCAATATAATGGGCCGATGAAAGAGACTCCCTGATGGCCTTGCCCAGCGATAGAGACCTCAAGGTGACGGCGTCGGATGCGCTGGAATTCGAGCCGGTGGCGCCCGAGCCGCCGAAACGGCGTTTGGGGTGGAAGGTGTTCGTGTTCCTGGTCGTGGCCGGCGCCGGGGCCTGGTCCTATTACGGCGATCAACTGAAACAGCTCTGGAGGGGCGGCCAGGGCGACATCCCCTTGATCAAGGCCGACCCCGGCCCGATAAAGGTGCGGCCCGAGAGTCCGGGCGGGCTTCGGGTGCCGGACCGGGACAAGCTGGTTTACGACCGCATGCAGGGCAAATCCGCCGGCCCGGGAGGCGCCGGGGGCGCAAGCGGCGGGGCGGAGCGGCTGTTGCCGCCGCCCGAACAGCCGCTTCCCAGGCCGGCTCCCAAAAAAGAAGCGGCCAAGGAAACCCCGAAAACGAAGCCGGTGCCCGAAGTGCCGACGGTCAAGGACGTGGCGGCGGCAAAACGCCCGCCCCCGCCGCCGCCTCCCCGGGCGCCCCAGGCATCCTCGACGTCAGCGGCCAATAAAACCCGGACCACCGCCCCGGCGCCGGTCAAGGCCAAACGGGAATCGGAACCGAAAGCGGAAAAACTGATTCCGCCGGCGGAAAGCCCAAAACCGGCAGCCAAACCGGCGCCCAAACCCGAACCGAAGCCAGCTGCCGCGCCGAAGCCGGCCCCCAAGCCGGCCCCCAAGCCGGCTCCCAAACCGGAAACGGAACAAGCCGCCGCGCCGAAGCCGGCCCCCAAACCGGCGCCCTCCGCTCCCGCTCCCATTCCCAGCCGCCGCGCGTACCTGGTGCAGCTTGCCGCCGCCTGGTCCCCGCAAGGCGCGCAAAGCGAGTGGGAACGGCTGAGAAAAAAACACCTGGACCTTTTGGGGGACTTGGGTCTGACGGTGACCAGGGCCGACTTAGGCGGAGCAAAGGGTATCTTTTACCGGCTTCGCGTCGGCCCCTTGGCCGACGAAGAGGCGGCCCGGCGGTTGTGCCAGCAACTGTCCAAGCGGCAGGTCGGCTGCCTGATCATCAAGCCCGTCAGGTAGGCGGGGCTCGACGTGGGAAAAGCCGAACCTTCGGACGACCTGGACGATCCTGAAATTCATCTTTCGCCGCAAGGCCGTCCCAAGGCGGTGATATTCGGCTGCTCCGGCCCCGCATTGACGGCTGACGAAAGGCGTTTCTTCGAACAAGCGAATCCGACGGGTTTTATCCTGTTTGAACGCAACTGCCAGGACCCCGATCAGGTACGCGGCCTGGTCGGGGAACTCAGGGAAACCGTCAACAGTCCCCAGACGCCGATGCTGATCGACCAGGAAGGCGGCCGGGTGCAGCGCCTGAAACCGCCCCATTGGCGCGATGCCCCGCCGCCCGGTGCCTTCGCCGCCTTGGCCGGGCGGAACATAAGCCGGGCGGAAGAAGCGGTGCGCCTGAACGGGCAACTGATCGCGGCCGAGCTTTCCGGTCTCGGGATTACCGTCAACTGCGCCCCGGTCCTCGATATCCCCGGGCCGGACTCTCACGGGATCATCGGCGACCGCGCTTTCGGCAACGACCCCGAAATCGTGGCGGCGCTTGGCATGGCGGCCGCGGCGGGGCACTTCCAGGGCGGGGTGATTCCGGTGATCAAGCATATTCCCGGCCATGGGCGGGCCAAGGCCGACAGCCACGAAGAGTTGCCGGTGGTGGACGCCGGGACCGAAGAGCTGACGGAAACCGATTTTTCACCGTTCAGGGCCCTCAGCCGCCTGCCTTGGGCGATGACGGCGCATGTGGTCTATACGGCCCTTGACGGGGAAAACCCGGCGACCACGTCGGCCGAGGTTATTTCCCGGACCATCCGCGGCGACATCGGCTTCAAGGGGGTGCTGGTTTCCGACGACATCGGCATGAAGGCGCTCGGCGGCTCCTTCGAGGAACGCACGAAGGCGGTATTGGCCGCCGGCTGCGACCTGGTGCTGCATTGTTCGGGGGACATGGCCGAGATGGAGGCGGCGGCCGCCGGGGCCGGGCCTCTCACCGACGAAGGGCTGGCGCGGCTTCAAAACGGCGAGTCGATGCGAAAGGGGCCAAGGTATATCGACGCGCCGAGGGTCAAGGCGCGGCTGGACGAAATCATGAATGCGGAGGCTGGCGCATAATGGACATGGAAAACCTGGCCTTCGCCGTCTCGGTGTGGGTTCTGCCGGTGCTGATCGCCGTCACCATCCACGAGGCGGCGCATGGATGGGTCGCCTGGCGGCTCGGCGACGACACCGCCTATCGGCTCGGACGGGTAACCTTCAACCCCTTCAGCCACATCGACCTGTTCGGCACCATTCTGCTGCCGGCGCTGATGTTGTTCGCCTCCGGCGGCCGGATGATGTTCGGTTTCGCCAAGCCGGTGCCGGTCAATTTCGCCGGTCTCGGGCATCCCCGGCGCGACATGGTGCTGGTGGCCCTCGCCGGGCCGGGGTCGAACCTGCTGTTGGCGGTGATTTCGGCCGCCTTGGTGCACCTGTTGCCGATGTTTTCCGGCGACGTTTACCAATGGGCCGGCCATAACCTGATCAATTCGGTGCGAATCAACCTTCTGCTTTGCGTCTTTAACATGCTTCCCATGCCGCCATTGGACGGCGGCCGGGTGGCGGTGGGACTTCTCCCAAATCCACTGTCACGGCGGCTTGCAAGGCTTGAGAGGGCGGGAATCGCGATAATTCTCGCGGCCGTGTTTATCCTGCCCTGGATCGGTGGCAAAATAGGGGTGGATTTGAACGTGTTCTGGTGGCTTGTCGGGATACCGACGGAGTATCTTATGGAGGCCGTCTTCATGATCACCGGACATGGCTAGAGTCGGCCGGGATTTAGGGCGGCAAGAAAAAAGAAACCTCATGGACGACCTCGACACATTCGAAGACGGTGCAGACCCCGGCGACCTTCCCATCGGCGCGTCTTTTGTCGTCGACCTGGACGGTTTCGAGGGTCCCATCGACGTTTTATTGTTGTTGGCCCGCGAACATAAGCTGGACCTGACGCGGATATCGATCCTGGCGCTGGCCGATCAATACCTCGAATTCGTCGCCAAAGTCCGGCGGACGAACCTGGAACTGGCCGCTGATTATCTGGTCATGGCGGCGTGGCTGGCTTATCTGAAATCCCGGTTGTTGCTTCCCGACCTCGGCGGCGAGGACGAACCGACCGGCGAAGAGATGGCGGCGGCGTTGGCGTTTCAACTGCAACGGCTGGAGGCCATGCACGACGCCGGTCGGCGGTTGATGGCGCGGTCCCGGCTCGGGCACGATTTCTTTCCCCGCGGCGCCCCGGAAACCTTCTGTGCCCTGGTCAACCCCATCCTTGAGGTAACGCTGTACGATCTGTTGAAAGCCTATGGCGATCAAAAGCGCCGGGGCCCCGGGGGGCCGCTTCATATCGAGCCCTTTGACATCTACACTGTCGAGGACGCGCTCCAGCGCCTGCGCAGGCTTCTGGGCTCGACTCCGGACTGGGAAAGCCTTTGGCGGTTCCTGCCGGAAGGGGCGCAGGAAGGTCTTGTGGCGCGCTCTGCCATTGCCTCCACCTTCGCCGCCAGCCTGGAACTGGCCCGCGAAGGCAAGGTCAAGCTGCGCCAGCATGATGTCTTCGGGCCCATTTACTTGAAATCCACCCGTCGCGACGGCCCCGGGGCGGTGGCCGGGGATAATTCGGAGCCGATTGAGGAATGAACGCGCCTGAAAACGGAAACGACCCCCGGCACCTGAAGCTTCTAGAGGCGATCCTGTTCGCTTCCGCCGAGCCGCTCTTGGAACGCGCCTTGTCCCACAGGCTGCCCGAGGGCGTGGACCTGGAGGCCTTGCTGGGCGAGTTACGGGGGATGTACGCCGATCGCGGAGTCAACCTGGTGCGCTCGGGAAGTTCCTGGGCCTTTCGCACCGCGCCCGACCTGGCCCAGCAGTTGAACATGGAAATCGACGTGCCGCGCAAGCTCAGCCGGGCGGCGGTCGAGACGTTGGCCATCATCGCCTATCACCAGCCGGTGACCCGGGCCGAGGTCGAAGAGATCCGGGGCGTGGGCCTGAGCCGGGGAACCCTGGACGTGCTCCTGGAAGCCGGCTGGATCAGGCCAAAGGGCCGGCGGCGGACGCCCGGCCGGCCGGCGACATGGGGGACCACCGATGGGTTCCTGGACCATTTCGGCATCGAGGATATTCGCGACTTGCCCGGCATGGACGAATTAAAGGCCGCCGGGCTTTTGGATTCGGGGCCGGCGATCAGCGTCTATCAGTCCCAGGGTTCAAACAGGAATGGCGGCGACGGGGATGAAGACTCCGATGAGGGCGGCGCCCAGTTGGAATTGATCGAGTCCCCTGAAGACGACGACCGGGAACCGGGCCAGTCGTCAAATTCCATCGATGATCCGGAACCCCTCGACCCGGACGGCGGCGAGGAAGAACGCGCCTGATACCGGGCGGCGGCTTTCCACCCGGGTTCATTCGTTTCCCCCGGGCACCATCAATCAATGAAAGGAAACCTTATTTCCTTTTCACGAACAGGAAATCTCCGCCGTCGTGACCGGCATTCCGGACGTCGGAGTATTCCGGCGTCTGGTCGGCCGAAACCATCACCGGCCGCCGCATCTTTGAGAACATCTCGGTGCCGTCCATGATGGCGTCGTTGCCCCTGAGCACATCGAGGAAGGCCTTGGCGAACGGCGAATAGCCGCTGCTGCCCTTGTCCGCCACCGGTTCCAGCCCCCCCGAAACGAGCGCCACCCGGGTCCATTTCTCGGACATCCGCTTCAGGTAGTCACCGGAGCGAATGCCGATTTTGGCGGCCCGGGTCAGCGTCCCCGAATAGCAGCTATCGGCGACCACCATCACATGCTTGGCCTGAAGCGTCTTCAGGGTGTCGGAGATGGTGGCGTTGGACACCCACCGGGCGCGGCGGTTGGATTTGGCGTTGACGGGCAGCCAATAGCCACGATCGGCGTCCTCATCGAGCCAGCCGTGACCGGCGTAATAGATCAGCAGGTTGTCCTTGCCGCCGAGGGTCTCGCGCATTTCGTCGAGCGCGTCGATGATGGTCACCCGGTCCGGGTCGATCAGCAGCGTCACCTTGAAGCCGTATTCGTTTTTCAGCACATCGGCCACGGCCTTGGCGTCGCGGACGGCGGTCTCGAGCTTCGGCAGGTGTTTGTATTTGTCGATGCCAATGATCAAGGCGTGATAGCGGCCGAAATCCACGTTGCCGACGCCCTCGAGGGCGGCCGACACGCCGCCGCCGGCGATGCCGCTTCGGACCGCCTCGACCTCTTTTTTCAGGCTCGAGACCTCGGCCAGCAGGGCCTTGTCGACGTCGCTTTCGACTTCGGTGCCGGTCAAGGCGTGGGTGGTGGTGCCTTCGGGGAAATCGACCTCGTTGAGGAGGTAGTTCTCTTCTTCGTCCATTTCGAAATACGAGATCTTTTTGTAGCTGTCCCCGAACTGGTTTTTTCCGGTCCAGGTTTTCGTCGATTTGAGGACCAGCCCCGATGGCGGGTGGTACCATTTTTTGCGCACGAACGACATGCCGCCGCTGGACCGGGCCCGTTCCTCGATCAAGAAGGTCGCGTAGCGGACTTTTTTGATCTTGATGACGTCCGTTTTCACGACCTTCAGAGAAATCGTCCACGTTTGCCGGTCTTCGGCGAAGGCCGCCTCTTCGATCATTTGAAAGCGGGTTTCCTTTCCGGTTTCCAGCGGCCAAAGGGCTTCCAGTCTGCTTTTGTTCGCATCGTCGATTTCATAGGCGATGGCATCGCCGCCGTCGTGGTAGACGTAAAGGTCGGTCGCGTATTCGCCGAACAGGGCATGGGTGCCGAGCCACGCCTTTTTTCCGCCGACCCAGACCCGGTAAACCGTCCGGAACCCTTCCGACGTTTTTACCGTCAGGTTGCGGTCGTCGTATTTGACCTTGGTGCCGACGGGCAGCGGCTTGAAAGCGGCAGGCCCCAGGGCCGATCCTTCGGCGGCCAGGGCCGCCTGGGCCGTCACCGTCAAGGCCGACAAAACGATGGCGGCGGTCAGTCCTCTCAGGACGGGAAGGATTCTCCCGGCGGTCATCGGCACCTCTTATTTCTTCTTCACGAACATGAAATCGCCGCCGTCGTGGCCGGCGTTCCGGACGTCCGAATATTGCGGCGTCTGGTCGGCGGCAACCATCACCGGGCGGCGCAGGTTGCTGTACAACTGGGTCCCGTCGATGACCGAATCGTTGTTGTTCAACGCCTCGATGAAGGCCTTGGCGAACGGCGAGTGGCCGCCGCCGCCCTTGTCCGCCACCGGCTCCAGCCCGCCGGAAACCATCGCCACCCGGGCCCATTTCTTGGCCATGCGCTTGTAATAATCGCCGGCCCGCAGCCCGATGTTGGCGGAACGGGTCAGGGTGCCGGAATAACAACTGTCGGCGACCACCATCACATGCTTGGCCTGAAGCGTCCTCAGGGTATCGGTGATGGTGGCGTTGGACACCCAGCGGCTGCGCCGGTTCGATTGGGCGTCGGAGGGCAGCCAATAGCCCCTATCGGCGTCCTCGTCCAGCCACCCGTGACCGGCGTAATAAATCAGCAGGTTGTCCTTGCCTCCGAGGGACTCCCGGAACTCATCCAGGGAGTCGATGATGCCCTGGCGGTCCGGGTTGACCAGCAGCCTCACCTTGAAGCCGTAATCCTTTTCCAGCACCTGGGCGACGGCCTTGGCGTCGCGGACGGCGGTCTCAAGCTTCGGCAGGTGCTTGTATTTGTTGATGCCGATGACCAGCGCGTGATATTGGCCGAAATCGACGCCTTTGATGTCGATCGCGGGTTTCCCCGCCAATCCCCGGCTGGCGACCTCGACCTCCTTTTTCAGGCCCCGGACCTCGGCCAGCAGGGCTTCGGCCTGGCCGCCTTCCTTGGTGCCCTTCAAGGCGTGGGTGGTGGTGCCTTCGGGGTAGGTGACACGGACCAGGGAATAGTTGTCTTCCTCGCCTTCGCCGAAAAGCGGCTCCTTGACGTAGTTGGTTCCCATGCACATTGAGCCGGGGCCAAAGCCGCCGAATCCGCCACCGAATCCGCCGCCTAACCCACCGCCGAACCCGCCGCCGGCATCCGCCATCATGGGCCGGACCTGGAACGATTTCACCCAGTCCCTTTCGGCCTTGATGACGATGCCGGCGGCGGGCTGATACCAGCGCCGGCCCTTGTAGATTTTGCCCGAGGAGGATTTGCCCCGTTCCTCGATCACGTACACCGGATAATCGATGCCCTTGATGGCGATTACCTCCGATTTCGTCACCTCGAGGGTAATTTGCCATTCGTCCGGGTCGGTGCATTCGCCGCCCCCTTCCTTGAGCTCGAAGGAGGTTTTCTTGCCGACCTCCAGGGGCCAGAGGGACTTGAGTTTTTCCCGTTCATCGCCGTCGATCTCGTAGGTAATGAGGTCGCCCCGGGTGTCGAAGACGTGCATGTTTTGGGTGAATTCGCCGAACAGGCCGTAGGCCCGCATCCACCCTTCACTCCTTTTGGATTTGCCGAGCCATGAATTCACGCCTTCGGACCGGGCCTTGAAGACCGTCAAGAAGCCGTCTGTTTTGGTGACTTCGAAGCTTCTGTTGTCGAATTTGACCTTGGTGCCGATGGGCAGCGGCTTGTATTTGGCCGGCGGCAGGGTCACGGTTTCGGCGGCGGCGGGGAACGGGGCGCCGATAAAGGCCATGCATAGGAAGACCACAAAAGTGGCGGCATGCGTCATGGCCAAATTACAGGGTCTCGAAACGGTCATCCGACCCCCCCATGCTGGGAATGAGTGCGACAATTTTAAGTGATTTCGGGGTAAATAAAAACCCTGCCCCGGGGGGATGCGTCAAGGGCCGTCGCGTCCGCTTACGTCTTGCGATAATCCTGTTAGAGTACAGGGTCCATGCTGAGGAAAATTTCGCCCAGGGAACTGTTATCCGTTTTCGCCATCGTCGTGCTGGCGACGGCGCTCGGCGCGCTGTTGCCTCGCGTGCTGCCGACGTTCAGGGCCGGCGAGAACTGGCTCGGGGATTTCCGTTTCGCCACCCTGGCGGCGCCCGAGCCGCGGAACAAAGATGTCGTCGTTATTGCCATCACCGAGGACACGCTGGCGACGCTGCCCTACCGTTCGCCCGTCGACAGGGGGTTTCTGGTCCGCCTCCTGACGGCGCTGGAAGCCGCCAAGCCCAAGGCCATCGGCATCGATATCCTGTTCGACCAGCCGACCGAGCCGGCCAAGGACAACGCCCTGCGCCGGAAGCTCCTGACCCTTTCCGTGCCGGTGGTCGTCGCCTCGGCCGGTAAGGCCGAGGCCCTGACGAAACCGCAAAAGGAATACCTGATCCGCTTTACCGAGGGGATAAAGACGGGACTGGTGAATCTGGTCACGGACCGGACCGACGGCACCGTCCGCTGGATCTACCCCGGTGATTCCGTCGGCGGCTCATGGACGCCGGGGTTTGTTTCCCATTTGGCGAAAATCATCGGCAAGAAGGCCCCGGAAAAGGACCTGGCGCTGGTTTATCGCCCGGGGCCGGGGAAGGGGGAGAACGCCTTCCGCGTCTTTCCGGCCCATGCGGCGGCGTTTTTGCCCAAGCCCTGGTTCGCCGGCAAGGTCGTCCTGATCGGCGCCGATCTTCCCCTCAGCGACCGCCACCGCACGCCCTACGCGGCCGCCTGGGGCGGGCAGGCGGGAAACCTGCCCGGGATATTCATTTTCGCCCATGCCATGGCGCAACTGATCGATGGGCGGACGCAGGCGAAAATAGGGACGTTCAATGAAACGGCGCTGATCGCGGCATTGGCCGTCATCGGGGTGCTGTTGGCGATGCTGGACTTGCCTTTGTGGGCCAAGGGCGGGGGTTACCTGGCGTCGCTGACGCTGTTTTGGGGCGGCGGGTTCGCGCTTTTTGGATATGGCGGCATCATGATCCCGCTGTTGGCGCCGACCCTCGGTTTCGTCACCAGTTCCAGCATGAGCGTCGCCTATATCGGCCGCCGCGACCGGCAACAGAAGAAATTCATCCGCGAGGCGTTCTCGCGGTATCTTTCCCCGGCCCTCGTCAACCAGCTTGTCGCCGACCCCGAGCAGCTCAACGTCGGCGGTGAAAGGCGGGAACTGACATATATATTTACCGACCTCGCCAGTTTCACGTCGTTTACCGAACGCACCGAGCCCTCCGTTCTGGTGCCGCTGCTCAACGATTACCTCAGCGCCATGTGCGGGATTTTTTTAAAACACGGCGCCACCATGGACAAGATCGTCGGCGATGCGGTGGTGGGCTTCTTCAACGCCCCCGTGGACCAGGCCGACCACCAGGCCCGCGCCGTCGCCACGGCGCTGGAACTGGATGCCTTCGGCCAGGATTTCGTCGCCGAACTGGCCGGGAAGGGGTTGAATCTGGGTATTACCCGCATCGGGGTCCATTCCGGCACCGCCATTATCGGCAATTTCGGCGGCGAACAGTTCTTCGATTACACGGCCCACGGCGACATGGTGAACACGGCGGCGCGGCTGGAAAGCGTCAACAAGCATCTCGGCACCCGCGTCTGCATCAGCGGCGTGACGGCCAGTGCCTGTCCCGATGTCGCCTTCCGCTCCGTCGGCGCCTTGGTGTTGAAGGGAAAGACCGAGGGCTTGGAGGTCTTTGAGCCGCTTGCCGATGGCGAGGCGGACTCGGCCGCCATGATGGCTTACAGGGAAGCCTTTGAATTGTTGCAAAATAACCATCCCGGCGCCCTTGAGGGGTTCCGCAAGGTCTTGGAACTGAACCCTTCCGATCCGCTGGCGAAATTCCACATCAGCCGCTTGGAAAAGGGCCAAACCGGTGCGACAATATTGATGGAGGAGAAATGATGACCGTTCGATGGATTTCATCGTTTATCGGAATCTTGCTGATGACGGCGGCGTTTTCGGCCCAGGCGCAGCAGTTGGTCGTCATCACCAGCGGCGCGCCCTCGTTGAAACCCGGCCAGGTCGTCAAGTCCGGCACGGCCATCGAAATTCCCGCCGGCGCCAGCGTCACCCTGGTTTCCGAGACCGGCAAGACGGTGACCCTGAAAGGCCCCTTCTCGGGTCCGGCGAAAGCCGGCGGCCAGGGGGGCGGCCAGGGGGACGGCCAGGGGGACGGTAAGGGCGGCGGCGACGCCAAGTTGATCGCCTCTCTTTCCGGGCTTCTTTCCGGCTCCGGCAAGGAAACCGGGTCCTTGGGCGCCATGCGCGCCGCCGCGCCGCCGAAACCGCCTTCCGACGCCTGGGTCATCGACACCGGCAAATCGGGCGATGTCTGCGTACAGGCCAAGGGGCCGGTGATGCTGTGGCGCGAAAAGGCCGCCAAGGCCCGAATCCTGACGCTCAAGAACCTCACCGACAAAAGCAAGTCCAAGGCCGAATGGCCGGCCGGAAGCGCCACCCTGGAATGGCCGTCCAAAGTGACCATCGCCGACGGCGCCCGGTATCTGCTCCGGATGAAGGGCTCGCGGGCGGCCCGGAAGCTCAAGCTGCACCTGGTTCCAGGCGGCTTGGCGTCGGATGCCCACCGGGCCGTGTGGATGGCCCGGAACGGGTGCGAAAAACAGGCCATGCGGCTGCTCGCCGGGCTCCGCTGATCGACCCCCAACCGCGCCGAAACCGGCCCTGGATTCAGCCAATCGGGCTTCGCTATCCCACGCATTGCTACGGCCTGGGCTTTCTGCCATTATCCGCCACCGAATCCGCGCAAAGCAATTGGCACAATATTTTAAGGAGGATGAGTAAGCATGGGTGGTTGGACCGGAATCTGGCAATGGGTGATCGTCCTGGCAATCATCTTGGTCTTGTTCGGGGGGCGGGGCAAAATCTCGGCACTGATGGGCGATTTCGGCAAGGGCTTGAAATCCTTCAAGAAGGGCATGAAGGAGGAGGAGGCCGAAGCCGTGCCCGAAGAGGGGCAAAAGGCCCTTAAATCGGAGCAGGCGGAGGAAGTTTCCGAACCCGAGACGAAAAAGGACAAGGCTCAGCAAAGCTGACCGGGCCGTCCTTTTGGGGCCGTCCGGGGCCGTCCGCCTTGAAGCCGCGCCCCCGCCCCGCCACACCCCCAACCGCGCCCTCCACAGGGAGTTCTGATCCGCCATGTTCGACATCGGCTGGCAAGAACTGTTCATCCTTGCCGTTCTCGCCATCATCGTCATCGGTCCCAAGGACCTGCCCCGCGCCGTCAGGACCATCACCAAATGGATCCGCAAGGCGCGGTCCATGGCGCGCGACCTTCAGGACGGCTTGGACGAGGTCGCCCGCGAGGCCGAACTGGATGATCTGAAGAAGGAACTGGACAGCCCCGGCGGCCTGGACATCGCCAAAAAGATCGAAGACGCCGTCGATCCGACCGGCGAGATCGCCGAAGACATGGACCTGGACAAGGACCTGTACGACGAAATGAGCGGCGCCGTGGACGATTTGAAGAAAATCACCGGCCCCGATTCCAAGACGGACGCTGCCGAGGACTCGGAAAACGCCCCCAGGGACTCCAAGGACATCCCCAAGGATTCGGAAAACGCCGCCGGGGACGACGGTCCGGCGGAAGGGGAAACCCAAAAGACATCCCAGAAGGCAAGCGGGTAGGCGGCGGTGGCCGACGCCGGACTCACCGAAAAAGCGATGCCGCTGCTCGATCATCTGATCGAGCTCCGCTCGCGCCTTCTGCATTCCCTGATCGCCATCGTGGTGCTGTTTTTCGTCAGTTATTACTTCGCCCCGGAACTTTACGACTTCCTGGTCGCGCCCCTGGCCGACGTGTTGGAGGAAATGGGCGGCCAGCGCCGGCTCATCTTCACCGCCCTTCACGAGGCGTTTTTCACCTATATCAAAGTCGCCTTTTTCACCGCCCTGTTCCTGTCCTTCCCGTTCATCGCCATCCAGGTGTGGATGTTCATCGCGCCGGGCCTTTACAAGAACGAAAAACGCGCCTTCGCGCCGTTTCTGGTCGCCACGCCGATCCTGTTCTTCGCCGGCGGCGCGCTGGTCTACTACTTCATCTTCCCGCTGGCGTGGAAGTTTTTCCTCAGCTTCGAATCCGTGGGCGGCGCCGGGGCGCTGCCGATCCAGTTGGAGGCCAAGGTCGATCAATACCTGTCGCTGGTGATGCGGCTGATCTTCGCCTTCGGGTTATGCTTCGAACTGCCGGTGGTGTTGACGCTGATGGCCCGGGTCGGCATGGTCTCGTCCAAGGGCCTGAAGGAAAAACGCAAGTACGCCATCGTCCTGGCCTTCGTCGCCGCCGCCGTCCTGACGCCGCCCGACGTCATCAGCCAGATCGGTCTGGCGCTGCCGACCATGGTGCTCTATGAGATTTCGATCTTCTCGGTGATGATGGTGGAGAAAAGGCGCGGCGATATTGAGGAGGACGACGACGAAGAAGAGGCAGAAGAGACCGACGATCTCGCCTCGCCGTAAGGACTGAAGACGGGACGGCCCATGTTCGACATCAAGTGGATCCGCTACAACGCGCAAGAATTCGACAACGCCATGGCGCGCCGGGGTTTGGGGCCGCAATCGGCGGGCCTGATCGCGCTTGATGACAAACGCCGCGATTTGCTGACCAAGGCCCAGAAAATCCAGGCCGAGCGCAACAAGCTGTCGAAGGAAGTCGGCGCGCTCAAGGCCAAGGGCGAGGACGCCGGGGACCTGATCGCCAAGGTGTCCGAAACCAAGGATGCCGAGGCCGAGGCCGAAAAGACCGCCGAAGCCGCCTCGGCGGCCCTGGACGAGGCGATGGCTCAGCTTCCCAACCTGCCCACCGCCGACGTCCCCGACGGCGCGGATGAGGCGGCGAACGAGGAAATCCGCGCCTGGGGCGACAAGCCCGGGTTCGACTTCACGCCCAAGGAGCACTTCGACATCGGCGAAGGGCTCGGCCTGATGGATTTCGAGACCGCGGCCAGGATGTCCGGGGCGCGCTTCGTGCTGCTGTCGGGCGCCCTGGCGCACATGGAGCGCGCGCTGGCTAATTTCATGCTCGACCTGCACACTACCGAGCACGGGCTGACCGAGGTCAACCCCCCGGCCCTGGTTCGCGACAATGCCCTGTTCAACACCGGGCAATTGCCGAAGTTCGGCGAAGACCTGTTCAAGACCGAGGACGGCCTGTGGCTGATCCCGACCGCCGAGGTGCCGCTGACCAACATCGTCGCCGGCCACGTCATTGAGGCCGAGACCCTGCCACGGCGCTATGCGGCGATGACCTGGTGCTTCAGATCCGAGGCCGGCGCCGCCGGCAAGGACACCCGCGGCATGATCCGCCAGCACCAGTTCACCAAGGTCGAAATGGTCACCATCTCGACGCCCGAGAACTCCAACGACGAACTCGAACGGATGACCAACTGCGCCGAGGAAGTGTTGAAGCGGCTGGGGCTTCCATACCGTACCGTGGTGCTGTCGACCGGCGACATGGGCTTCGGGGCGCGCAAGACCTACGACATCGAGGTCTGGCTGCCGGGCCAGGACCGCTACCGCGAGATTTCAAGCTGCTCCAACTGCGGCGATTTCCAGGCCCGGCGCATGAAGGCCCGGTTCAAGGCCCCCGGCGACAAGAAGGGCGACAAGAAGACCCGGTTCGTCCATACCCTCAACGGCTCGGGACTGGCCGTCGGGCGGACGTTGATCGCGATCCTGGAGAACTACCAGCAGGCCGACGGCTCCGTCGTCGTGCCGAACGCCCTTCGCCCCTACATGGACGGGCTTGAAGCGATCTCCGCCGATGGCGGCTAAGGGACTAAAACTTTCCAAGGCGCGGGTGCTGGTTTCCAACGACGACGGCATCGACGCGCCGGGGCTGAAACTCCTGGAAAAAGTCCTGTCGCCGCTGGCCCGCGAGGTCTGGGTGGCGGCGCCGGAAACCGAGCAGAGCGCCGCCAGCCATTCGCTGACGCTGCGCCGTCCGTTGCGCATCCGCCGCCTGTCGGAGCGCCGCTTCGCCCTCGACGGCACGCCCACCGACTGTGTCCTCATGGGCATCAACGAGATCATGAAGGACTCAGCCCCGGACCTGGTGATCTCGGGCGTCAATAGGGGCGGGAATCTCGGCGAGGACGTCACCTATTCGGGCACCGTCGCCGCGGCCATGGAAGGAACGCTTTTGGGCGTGCCGTCGGTGGCGCTTAGCCAAGTCTATACCGACGGCCATCCGGTCAAATGGGCGACGGCGGAAAAGTGGACGGGAAGGGTTTTGAAACGGCTGACCGCCGAGCCCTGGCCCCCGGGCGTGCTGATGAACGTCAACTTCCCCGACGCCACGGCGGGCCGCGTCACCGGGATCGAGATCACCCGCCAGGGCCGGCGCAGGATCGGCAGCGAACTGGTCCGGGGTACCGACCCCCGGGGTGAGCCCTATTACTGGATCGGCGCCCAGCGGGGCGAGGAAAAATACCGCCGGGGCATCGACCTGGAGGCGATCGGCCGTGGCGCCATCTCGATTACGCCGCTGACCATGGACCTGACCCATGGGCCGACGTGCAGGAAACTGAAAGGCAGGTTCAAGTGAACCCGGCGCCGCAAATAGCGAAGCTGATGCTGGAGCTGCGCCAAAGCGGCGTCACCGAGATCGGCGTCCTGGAGGCCCTGGAGGTGATACCGCGCGAGATGTTCCTGCCCGAACAGTTCAAGGGCCGGGCTTTTGAGAACGTGGCCCTGCCCATCGGCTGCCACCAGACGGTCAGCCAGCCCTCCGTCGTCGGGTTGATGACCCAGGCCCTCGAGGTCACCGACCGCATGAAGGTGCTGGAGATCGGCACCGGGTCGGGCTATCAGGCGGCGGTGTTGGCGCGGCTGTGCCGGCGGCTCTATACCATCGAACGCCATCCGCCGTTGCTGGAGCAGGCCGAGGACAGGCTGAAGCGGCTGGGCCTGGTAAACATCACCGCCTTGACCGGCGACGGCACCCTCGGGTGGCCGGAACAGGCGCCCTTCGACCGCATCATGGTCACCGCGGCGGCCGCCGACGTGCCGGAAATCCTGCTCGGCCAGTTGGCCGAAGGCGGCATCATGGTGCTGCCCGTCGGCCTCGACGGGAAGGATCAGCACCTGATCCGCGTCCGGCGCACCGAAACCGGCGCCGAGACCGAGGATTTGGGGGCCACCCGATTCGTGCCGCTGATCGACGCCGGGGTCGAGGACTGAAGGCTAGAGGCCGCTTGGGCATGGGCTTTCCGGTGCGTCGTTGATAGGGCGGGCGGGCATAAGCGATAATCCGCCCATGCCGCCGTTGACCCGACCGCGCCCTTTTTCGGGGCTGCTCTTTCTGTTCGCCGTCCTGTTGGCGTTGGGCGGCTGCGGCGCCATCGAATGGCCGCCTCCGGGGCTGGGCCCCCGCGACATCAACACCCCGCCGCCGGCCGCCCCCGGCTCCGGTTCCGTCTCCAGCCCCGCCTTCGTCGGCGCCGGCGCCGTCGTCGCCGGGCGCGGCGATACGGTCTATGCGCTGTCGCGCCGCCACCGGGTACCGGTCCGCGCCATTATCGAGGCCAACGGGCTCAGGCCCCCCTATCACCTGAAGGCCGGGCAGAAGGTCATCCTGCCCCGGGGCCGCCAGCACACGGTCCGGCGCGGCGAGACCCTGTACGGGATCGCCCGGCTGTACCGGATAAACCCCTACGCCCTGGCCCGCGCCAACGGCCTCAGGCCGCCCTATCCGATACGGGCCGGGCAACGGCTGGTCCTGCCGGGGAGCGCGGGCAAGGCTATCCGGACCGCTTCGGCCGGCGCCGTCTCCCGGCGGCCGACGTCGGGCCAAAAGACCTCGCCGCCGCCCCCGGCGGTGCCAAGGCCGCCGCCGGCCAGCGGCAAGGGCTTCATCTGGCCGGTGAAGGGGCGGGTGGTTTCAGGTTTCGGGGCCAAGGCCAGGGGGCTGCGCAACGACGGCATCAACATCGCCGCTGCGCGCGGCGCGCCGGTGAAGGCGGCGGAAAACGGCGTCATCGCCTACGCCGGCAACGAGCTTCGCGGTTTCGGCAACCTGTTGCTGATCAAGCATTCGGGCGGCTGGGTGTCGGCCTATGCCCATACCGGGAAAATGCTGGTCAAGCGCGGCGACAGGGTCCGCAAGGGGCAGCGGATCGCCACCGTGGGATCAACGGGCAACGTCAAGAACCCGCAGCTTCACTTCGAACTGCGCCGCGGCAACCGCGTCCTCGACCCCCGGAAACTCCTGCGCGGGGCGTGAGGGTGGATGTCTTCTGACCTAGCCGGGATGGGAGGAGAAAGCCTAATTCAGCGGCTTGCCCAGCCGCCCGGCCAGGTCCTGGATGTACTGCCAGGCGACGCGGCCCGAGCGCGCACCGCGGGTCACCGCCCATTCGTTGGCCTCGCCGGCGAGGTCGAGGGCCGGGTCGTCGAGGTCGAGGTGCCTGGCGTAGCCTTCGACGATGGCGAGGTAGGTTTCCTGGTCGCAGTTGTGGAACCCGAGCCACAGCCCGAAGCGGTCCGATAGCGAAACCTTTTCCTCCACCGCCTCGGCCGGGTTGATGGCGGTCGAGCGCTCGTTCTCGATCATGTCGCGGGGCATCAGGTGGCGGCGGTTCGACGTGGCGTAGAACAGCACGTTGGCGGGCCGCCCCTCGATGCCGCCTTCGAGGACCGCCTTCAGCGACTTGAACGAGGAATCGGAGCCCTCGAAACCGAGGTCGTCGCAGAACAGCAGGCACCGGCGCTCCGTTTGGCGCAGGATGCTCAACAGTTTCGGCAGCGCCGGGATGTCCTCGCGGTGGATTTCCACCAGCGCCAGGGAGCCGGGCCTGCCGGCGGCGACCTCGGCGTGCACGGCCTTGACCAGCGAGCTTTTGCCGGTCCCCCGCGCGCCCCACAAAAGCGCGTTGTTGGCCGGCAGGCCGCCGGCGAAGCGCCGGGTGTTGTCCAGCAGCAGGTCCATCTGGTCGTCGATGCCCTTGAGCAGGAAGATCTCGACCCGGTTGACGTTGGCGACCGCCTCCAGGCGCAGATCCTCGGCATGCCATACGAAGGCGTCGGCGTCGTCGAGGCCGGCGCTTTGCAAGGGTGCGGGCGCCAGGCGTTCCAGGGCGCCGGCGATGCGGGCCAGGATTTCCGGGTCGGCCGATCCGGCGGCCGCCGCCTCCGGACCCCCGGCCCCCCCGGCCCCCCCGGCCCTGTCGCCGCCGTTATCGCGCATGTAGGCCCGGACCTTCTCGACCGTGCGGGTGGTGATGCCCTTGCCGCTTCGAAGCCGGGCCACCAGCTTGCCGTCGTTGGCGGCCAGCCGCCCGAACGTCGTTGGCGCCATGCCGGCCCGGCGGACGAAGGCGTCGATTTCCCGCAGGAGCTCCGAAGGGATGCTCATGGGGCACAATAATGGGATTTGTTCTTTTTTGTCAATGGCAAAATAACACAATGTTAACAGATGATTAATTGGAATTTTTATATTCGGAATGACAAAAAATGGGATTTTGCCCATTAGTTGCCGGCCCCGGCCCCCATCCTTCGAGACGGCCTCCGGCCTCCTCAGGATAAGGGCTTACACTTTCCATTTCCCCCCTTGTCCTGAGGAGCCACGCGGTGCGTGGCGTCTCGAAGGACGAGGCACTCCGTCCGGCGCCGGGACTCGGGGCCTTTCAGTTTGCAACTCTGGTCCGGGCGGCTATAGTCCGGCTGCGTTTCTTATCAATATTGAAAACAACGGGCCCGTCCCGGGCCAATCTTAGGAGTGTCGAATGTTCGTGACGCCAGCTTACGCACAAGCCGCCGCCGGCGGAGGAGGCAGCGGGTTTGAAGCCTTCCTGCCGCTGATCCTTATCTTCGGTGTCTTCTATATCCTGCTCATCCTCCCGCAACAGAAGAAGATGAAGGAACACAAGGCGACACTGAGCGCCATCCGCCGCGGCGACAAGGTGGTCACCGGCGGCGGCATCATCGGCACCGTCACCAAGGTCATCGACGACACCGAGATCACGGTCGAAATCTCCGACGGCGTCAAGGTCAGGGTGCAGCGGGGATTGATCTCGACGGTGCTGTCGAAGACCGAGCCGGTCAAGGGAGACAAGAAATCCGAGGGTTCCGGCGATTCCGGGAAATCCGGCGGCGGGTCGGGGATTTTGGGAATGCTGTTCGGCGGCAAGAAATAAGGCTTCAACGAGGGTTTCGGGCGCGAAGATTTCCCCATGGTCTACTTCGCCAAGTGGAAAGTGGTGTTGGTGCTGGCGGTTTGCGCGTTCGGCGTGGCGTTCGCGGTTCCCAGCTTCCTCGGCCGCGACCAGGCCGCCGGGATTCCCGTTTGGCTGCCGAACCAGCAGATCAGCCTGGGGCTGGACCTGCAAGGGGGTTCGCACCTTCTGTTGGAGGTCGATTCCAAGACCGTGATCCAGGAGTACCTGGAATCGCTGGTCGATACCATGCGCATCGAGCTTCGCAAGGCCCGCATCCGCTATCAAGGCCTGGGCGTCGAGGGCAATGCCGCCAAGGTGACCATCAAGGACCCGGCCAAGACCGAGCTGGCCCGGCAGCTCCTGAAGGCGCTTGACGCCGATACGCAGACGACAACCGACGGCAACCGGATTTCCCTGACCCTGACCGATAAGATCATCCGCGACCGCAAGATGGCGGCGGTCCAGCAGTCCATTGAAATCGTGCGGCGCCGGGTCGATGAAACCGGCACCCGGGAGCCGACCATCCAGCGCCAGGGCGAAGACCGCATCCTGGTCCAGCTTCCCGGCGTCGACGACCCGGAAAGGGTCAAGCGGCTGTTGGGCAAGACCGCGAAAATGACATTTCACCTCGTCGATTACCGCAATTCGGTCGAAGCGGCGATGGCCGGGCGGGTGCCGCCGGGATCGCGGCTGCTGCCGTCGGACGACGTCGGTCCCAACGGCCAGCCGCGCATGTACCTGATCCGCAAACGAGTCATGGTCTCCGGCGACACCCTGATCGATTCCCAGCCGTCCACAGACTCCCGGACCAACGAACCGGTGGTCACGTTCCGCTTCGATTCCGTCGGCGCCAAGCGCTTCGGCTCGGCGACGGCGAAGAACGTCGGCAGGCTGTTCGCCATAGTCCTCGACGGCAAGGTCATCAGCGCCCCGGTCATCCGCGAACCGATCCTCGGCGGCAACGGGCAGATATCGGGCTCCTTTACCTTTCAGTCGGCGCAGGATCTGGCGTTGCTGCTTCGAGCCGGGGCCCTGCCGGCGCCATTGACGATCCTGGAGGAACGCAGCGTCGGCCCCGGCCTCGGCGCCGATTCCATCGCCGCCGGCAAGATCGCCTCGATCCTCGGCATGATCGCGGTATTGGTGTTCATGGCCGCCGCCTACGGCCTGTTCGGTTTCATGGCCGACGTGGCGCTGGTGGTCAACATGATGCTGATCCTGGGCGCGCTCAGTTTCCTGCAGGCGACGCTGACGTTGCCGGGTATCGCCGGCATCGTCTTGACCATCGGCATGGCGGTGGACGCCAACGTGCTGGTATTCGAGCGCATCCGCGAAGAGGTGCGGATCGGGCGGACGCCGCTCTCGGCCGTCGATACGGGGTATTCCCGGGCCTTTACCACCATCGTCGACGCCAACCTGACGACCCTGATCGCGGCGGTGCTGCTTTATGTCTTCGGCTCGGGGCCGGTGCGCGGGTTCGCGGTGACGCTGTCGATCGGCATCGTCACCTCGATGTTCACGGCGATCATGCTGACGCGGCTTCTGGTCATCACCTGGCTTCGGCGCACCAAGCCCGAAGCGCTGCCGCTGTAGGAGGGGGGAGGGACATGCTCGGCTTCAGCCTGGTGCCCGCTAACGTCAACCTACAATTCATTCCGAGGAAGACGGCCTTCTTCGCCTTTTCCGCCCTTTTGGTGCTGGTTTCGGTGGGGCTGTTCACCATCAAGGGGTTGAACTACGGCATCGACTTCAAGGGCGGCATCATGATCGAAGTGCGCACCCCCGAAGCCGCCCCCATCGGCGACATGCGAAGCCGGCTCTCGGCCCTCGGCCTCGGCGAAGTGGCGTTGCAGGAATTCGGCCAGCCGACGGACGTGCTGATCCGCGTCCAGCGGCAAGATGGCGGAGAGGCGGCCCAGCAGGCCGCCGTGACCAAGGTCAAGGAGGCGCTCGGCGCCGGGGTCCAGTACCGGCGCACCGAATTCGTCGGGCCCAAGGTCTCCGAAGAGCTGTTCTGGGACGGGGTGATGGCGGTGAGTTTCGCCATCCTCGCCATTCTCGTCTACATCTGGTTCCGCTTCGAATGGCAGTTCGGCCTTGGCGCGGTGACGGCGCTGGTCCATGACGTGTTGACCACCATCGGGATATTCGCGTTTCTCGATCTTGAGTTCAATCTGTCGACGGTGGCGGCGATCCTGACCATCGCCGGCTATTCCATCAACGACACCGTGGTCGTCTATGACCGGGTACGCGAAAACCTGCGCAAGTTCAAGAAACTGCCCTTGCCCGATCTCCTCAACGACTCCATCAACCAAACCCTGTCGCGGACCCTCATGACCAGCGTCACGACGCTGTTGGCGTTGTTGTCGCTTTACTTCCTGGGCGGCGAAGTGATCCGCGATTTTAGCTTCGCCATGATCTGGGGCGTCATCATCGGCACCTATTCGTCGATCAGCCTGGCGGTGCCGCTTTTGCTGCACCTGAACATCCGGCGCGTCCGGGGCGGCGAGCCGAAGGGGGGGGAACAAGCGGAGGAGGCGGCCTCGCCGTCGCCTTAGGACAATTCCGGGACTGGACATCACGCCCGTTGTTCCCGCCGGCCGGCAGCTGATCCAGGGCTACGGCGCAGGCAAGTTTCGCATCGCCGGCCGGGTCCACGAAGGCTCGGTCCTGGTGTTCGCCGAACGCACCGTCGCCTGGCCCGTCGGCGAAGCGGCGGACATAACCCTCGAAAGCCTGGCCGAGGCCGTTGCCGCTTCTTACGTGGATATCCTGATCATCGGCTGCGGGGCGGCGTTCGAACCGCCGCCCAAGGGGCTGAGAGGAGGCCTCAAGGGGGAAGGCGTGGCGCTCGAATGGATGAACACCGGGGCGGCGTGCCGGACCTTCAACGTGCTGTTGGCCGAGGACCGCGCCGCGGCGGCGGCGTTGATCGCCGTCGAATAGGGGCGGACGGGATAAAAGGTCGGCAGAAGAAAACGGAGCCCGAAGGCTCCGTTTCCCCCAGGGTCCGCATCCCCAATCAGTAGATATTCTGCGCCGAAACCATGGCGTAGAGCATGGGGACCGAAAGCATGGTGTTGGTGCGCGAGAACAGCATCGCCGTCCTCGCCGCGGCGGCCTTGGCCTCGGCCTCGGCCTCGACGATGCCGAGTGCCTTCTTCTGATTCGGCCAGATCACGAACCAGACGTTGAACCACATGATGATGCCCAACCACATGCCGATGCCGATGGCCGTGTGCTGGGCGACGCCGTCGGCGAGGCCCAGCGTCATCGCCTGCACCAGATAACCGTTGCCGAGCGCCAGCAGCAGTCCGGTGACGATGGTCGCCATCGCCGCCCAACGGAACCACCACAGCGCCGCAGGCGCGATCACTTTGCCGATGGCCGGTTTCTGGTCGTTCGGAATTTTGGCCATGTTCGGGATCTGGACGAAGTTGAAATACCACAGCAGCCCGATCCACATGACGGCGCTCAGCACGTGCAGCCAGCGCCACATGAACGCGATCCAGGCGCTATCGCCGGGCATGCCTTCGCCCGTCGCGCCGGCGACGATAACAACCATGACCACCGTCAAAACGAAGCCGGCAATCACCGTCGATCTAAGATTGCTAAGGATGCTAGCCATGAATCACCCCTCCTTTGTCAAGTCCACGGGCGCCCATGAAAGTTTAGAGGCGCTCTAATCAGGTTGAACTGGATATATACGGATGATCGGCGTGGCTTCAATGTTAATCCTGCAACCCAGGCTGACTAGGGGTTTGCGCCTTGTAAGGCGGATGCCCCAAAGAGAGAAAAGGGGCCTTTTGGGGGCATGGATTCGGGCTTTCGGGCCCTTTTAGCGACCCAAGACCCAGGCCGACCGTCAGCGCCCCAAGGGGTCGGGCGGCAGTTCGAACGAGTCTTCGGCCGGCCTGCCGGGCTCTCCCGGGGGGGCCTCCAGGATGCCTTCGAGGGGGCCGCCTTGTTCGGCCGCCTTCTCGACCTTGCGCTTTCTCCGCTCGGCCTGGATCTCCTCCGACGTCATTTGCGACAGCGGTTTATTGGCCCCGGGTCCGGGGGCGGGTGGTCCGCCGGGGGACGCCCCTGGCGTTCCCCCGGCGGCTCCCGGCGCCGGTGGCGGGCCCATGGTGCCGCGGCTGAGGCGCATCAGTTCGTGCGACGAAACCTGCGGGAAAATGGGCGGAGAGTTGGCGAGATACAGCATCACCGCGCCGCGTTTGGTGTCCGGGAAGCCGCCCCGGCTGTCGTCGTATTTGCGGATTTCCAGCACCGTGATCGCCTGTGTCTCGGGGTCGATGCTGCGCCAGGCCAGGGTCGGGTTGTCCTGGCGCGGCTGGGCGAAGGGAGCGATGGAGCGGTTCCAGGCGTCCGTGGGTTTCCCGAACCGTTTATGGAAATAACCGGCGATGCGCCGGAAGGACTCGGACGGGAACAGCGCGTGAAAGCGGCTGGCGATGCCCTGGTCATAGCGCGCGATGGCCTTCTGGCCGGTGTAAAGGATCGTCGGAACCAGGAAATCGGACTGCATGGATTGCGGCCAGTCGACGGTCTCCAGGCAGAAAAGGGTGGTCCCCCGGTTCTTCTTGACGCACCGGTTGCGGGGATCGATTCCCGGCCCCTCGGGCGGGAAGCTGTTCTCCAGCGAAACGGATTCGCCCAGGCTCAGCGTCACCTCCGTCAATGAGGTTCTGAGCAGGGACCCCCGCGCCGGTTTTTTCACCACCCGCGGCGGCGCCTCGGCCGGCTTCACTTCCGTGATCGGCCAGTATTTCGGCGGCTTGTCGCCGTCGGCCCGTTTCCCGTAGGGGGCGTCCTTTTTCCCTGCCTGAGCCAGTTTCTCGTCCGGCTCCAGCAGCAGCCGGCCGGACCGGTCCTTGTCGCCGAAACCCGGGGTCAGGACCCCGACCAGCTTGTTGAAGACGCCCTTGATCATGCCCGGCTTCTCGGCCGGTTCCTGGGCCGGGGTTTCGGCAACCGCAGCGGCGGGCGGTACGGCGGGGGCGGGCCCACTCCCGTCCCCGGCAGGCTTTCCCGCCTCGGCCGTCACCGGCTTTTCACCTTCGCCCGCCGGCGGCACGGGAACATTTTCCGGAGCGGGCGCTTCCGCGTCCGCCGGTCTGGCGGCGACTTCAGCCGGTTTCGCCGGGGACTTTTGGGCGCCAAGGGCTCTCAGGGCGCCGGGGTTTATGACCTGCATTTCCGGCAGCCAGGCCTTGAAGGCCTCCTCGTCGCCGGATTCCAGGAAATCGGCCAGCTTGTCCAGGAACCGGGACGAAAACTTCTCCGGTGCCGAAATCCGGGGCGACAGCGGGGGCAGCTCGTAGGTCTCGATTTCGCTGACGGCGGGGGCTCCCCTGGCCGGCCCTTTATACCCCGGCTCCCCCTTCTTGTCGTCGGACGTGAACAGGCCGGCCATCCGGTCGAGGAAACTCTCCTTGGGTTCTTCGGGTTTGGTCTCGTCCTCCAAATCCGGCTCGATAGTCACCGTTTCCAGGGCCGTCTCTTCCAGCTTGGCGGCGGGCTTGTCGGTGATTTCAACGGCAATGTCCTCGGGCACGTCCCCCGCCGTGGCGGCGTCGCCGGTGACGTCGCCAGTGACGTCGCCGGTGACGTCACCGATCACGTCAACGACGATCTCGTCCGGTTTATCGACCGCCTCCTCGACTATGGTTTCCTCCAGTTTCCCCTCCGGTTCCCCCTCCGGCACCACTTCGGCGGCGGCCTCCTTGGCGGCGACTTCGGGCTTCGGCAGCGGTTTTTCGCCGCCCGGGGTGATCAGGTCGACCAGCGACTTGAAAAACGAGAGGGGGCCTTCCTCGGCCAGCGGCTTGCCCGGGGGCGGCGGCGCCTCGGCGACGGTCTTTGCCGCTTCCGCCGCATCTTGTGCTTCGGCGGCTTTTTTCGCCGGCTTGTCCTCGGCCTCCGGCGGCGGGACATCGGCGACGGTCTCGCCCGTGTCCCGGGGGGTCGCTTCCGGGGTTTCGCCGGGGATCTTCCCGGGCGCGGCCTTCCCGGCAACTGTTTTTTCGGTGGCCCCCGGGGACTTCGGCTCGGCCTTCGGCTTGGCCACCTTCATCGGCGGCGGGGCCGGAGGCTTGGCCGGCGGTTTGACGAATTTCCGCTTCGGCCGGGACTTCGCCGCTTTATGGGCTTCCTTCGCCCTTCCGGGGACCAGGGCCACCGGCGGCGTCTGTCCGGCAAGCCGCCGCGACAACAGGTAATGGGCGACGATGAAATGGCCCTTGTCGACGGCCAGGTCGGCGGCGGTCATGCCTTCTTCGTTCTCGGCGTAAAGATCGGCGCCGTCCTCGATGCTCTTCTTGACCCCGGGCATGTCGTTGAGGGCGACGGCCTTGAAAAGCTACAGCGTCGATTCTTTAAGGTCTGCGTTCTTGGCCGCTTCGGCCGGGCCGGCGCCGGCGAACAGGAACGCCGCCGCCAAAAAAACGACACACAGCCACCCCCCGCGGCCCGGCCGGGAAGAGAGGCGGGCCGAACGGTGAAAAACGGAATTCATAAGGTCACTCACCATGGCCTTAAAATGCCGGCTCCCATGTCTTGGACACGTATCTTGGCCCCGGGTCTTGGCCCCGGGTCTTGAACACGTGTCTTGGCCGATCCTGCGCACGCGCCAATTCCGTCGCGATTCAGTCACTCCTAATCATGATCGCCGAATAGAGAATCGATTCGGCTTCCATTGTGCCATTTTTTGCCCCGACCCGACAGGGGCGGCGGGGTCCGGAAGACCCGCCCCAAGCGGCGAACAACGGCCTGTGACATGCCGCCGGCAAGCTGCTATACCGAAACCGGGTCTTCGCCCCCAACAGCCCCGGGAGGGAAATTTGTCATGGATTACAAGCGCTTAGGCCTAAGCGGCCTTATGGTTTCACCGATCTGTCTCGGCACCATGATGTTCGGCGGCAGGACCAATGAACAGATGTCCAAGCGCATCATCGCCTCGGCCCGCGATGCCGGCGTCAACTTCATCGACGTCGCCGATGGCTACGCTAAGGGCGAATCGGAAAAGATCGTCGGCCGGGCCATCAAGCGCCAGCGCCACGACTGGGTCCTGGCGACCAAGGTCGGCAATCCCATGGGGCCGGGGGCGGGGCCTAACGAAAAAGGGCTCGGGGCCAAGCATATTCACCGGTCCATCGACGCCAGCCTCAAGCGCCTGGGCACCGATTTCGTCGATATCTATTACTTTCACCTCGACGACCTGGAAACGCCGATGGAGGAAAGCATCCAGGCCGCCGCCGACATCGTCGCCCGGGGCAAGGCCCGGTATTGGGGCATCAGCAACTACGCCGGCTGGCGCATCGCCGCGCTCAGCGGCCTGGCGCAGGCCATTGGCGCGCCGCCGCCGGTGGTCTGCCAGCCCTATTACAACGCCATGAACCGGATGCCGGAAACCGACGTCTTGCCGGCGTGCGAGTATTTCGGCCTCGGCGTCGTGCCTTACAGCCCCCTGGCTCGCGGCGTGCTGACCGGCAAGTACGGGCCGGGCAAGGCCCCGGACAAGGGCACCCGCGCCGGGCGCGGCGACAAGCGGATGCTGTCGACGGAGTTCCGCGCCGAATCCCTGAAGATGGCCCGGAAGATCAAGAAGCACGCCGAAAAGCGCGGCATGACGGCGGGCCAGTTCGCTTTTCTCTGGGTGCTCAACAATTCGATCGTCACCTCGGTGCTGGCCGGACCCCGGACCCTGGCCCAGTGGAAGGAATACTTAGGAGCCCTGGACCACGAATTCACGCCCAGGGACGAGGCGCTGATCGACAGGATGGTGCCGTCGGGCCACCCGTCGACGCCCGGCTATTCCGATCCCAAATATCCCTACCGGGGCCGCCAGCCGTGGACCGGGTGAGGGGGGCTGGGGGTGCATTCAAGCCGTTTTTGGATGTGGCCCGGGATTATGGAAAATCCCCATTTAAATGTAGGCTTTTGTAGGTTTCTGTCGGTTTTTGTCGGCATCCTGGAATCAAGAGGCGCGGAAGGCCGGAGGCCTGACAGGGACAAAAATCAAGGCGTGGCAAAACGCTGCCGCGACTGGTTCTTCCTATTCACGATGTCAAAGAGCGCCCTCCGGCGGTGCCGGAAGGCAAGGAACAAATATAGAACATATAGCGCCGTTTGTCAAGGGTAGGGGGGAGGGCGGCAGTAGGTCAGTTTGGTGATGTCCGCTCTGCCCCGCAGAGCAGACCAATTTCAGGACTGGTGCTAGGGTCCAAACTCATTCAGCTTGCGAGCTTTGGTTTGGTGAAAATGGCGTGGGATTAGGAGTGAGGACGAAGGACATGCCTCGCATATTCGAGGACGCAGGACGCGATCCCGCGCCATTTGCGCCAAATC
>NZAZ01000022.1 GCA_002686255.1 Rhodospirillaceae bacterium | reverse complement strand
CGTGAAAAATAATTTTATTTTTCAAGAAGATGTGGCAGATATATTAATGAAATTACTTGATAAAAAAGGAGTAATTAATATTGGAGGCAAAGCCCAATACGTTTATGATTTTGCAAAAAAACATAATAAAAAGATAAAAAAAATATATAAAAAAAAAAATTCAGATATGGGTGTCCCTTTTGACTCATCTATGAATATATTAAAATTAAAAAAAATTTTAAATACAAAAGCTTAATCTATTATTTTTAAAATGAACCAGTTAGAAATTTATTGTGTAACAAATAAGCGATTAGATATTTTAGAAAATTTTAATTATAATTTAGGGTGGGTAGGTAAAGATGCGGCACCAAAAAATTATATTAAGTGTGATAATAAAGAAAATATTTTTTTTAAAGAACAGTATTATTCAGAGTTAACCTTCCACTACTGGTATTGGAAAAATTTACTTAACCTAGGAGATACTGGTTGGATCGGTTTCAGCCAAAAAAGAAGACATTGGTTGAAAAAAAATTTAAAAAAAGAACCTTTAAATAAAGACAATATTAAAGATTTTCTATTAAGAGAACCATCAAATGACTGGGAAGGATATGATGCAATCGTATGTGATCCTATTTATGTAAACAAAGTTAAGAAAATTAAAATGATAAAAAGAGGATTTAGATCAATTATAAAAAAACCAGAAATTTTTTTTAATGAAAAAAAACAATCTCTGGCCTTTCATTTTGATATGCATCATGGGTATGGAAACCTTTATAAAGCAATAGAATTAATAAATGATGAAGATAGAGAAGATTTTTTAAATTTTGTAAATAATTCTGTATCTTATAATCCACATTTAATGTTTATTGCAAAACCAAAAATTTTAAATCAATGGTTTGAAACATTGTTTCCATGGATTTTTAGATGTGAAAATTTTTTTGGATTCAGTGAATTAAAAGGTTATGACACAAAAAGATTGTATGCATATCTTGCAGAAAGATACCTTTCTTTATGGTTTAATAAGTATGTAAAAACTTTAAAGTGGCCATGGGCTTTTTTTGATGCGAGTGAGCAATAGATTAAATACTATTTAAAATTTTTATAATTTTTTTTATTTTATAATTCTCAATTAAAGGATAAGTTGGTAAAGAAAAAATTTTCTTAGCTTGCTTTTCAGTGTTAGTCAAATTTTTAAATTTGGAGTTTTTGTAAGCTTTCATTTTATGTATTGGATAAGGATATTGAATTCCAAGAATAATTTTTTCTTTTTTCATTTTTTTTAGGATAGTTTTTCTATTCTTACTTGCAACTACATACAAATGATAAACATGTAAATTATTTTTATTTTCAATAGGCTTGATAATGCAAGGGTTTTTAATTCCATCATTATACATTTTTGCAATTTCCCTTCTTCTTTTTATATTTTGATTTAAATACTTTATTTTAATATTGAGAATTGAAGCTTGTATTTCGCTCATTCTAGAATTTGTTCCATTTTCGACCGCATAATATCTTTTATTCCACCATTTTGAACTATCCGATTGTTCCATACCATAAAACCTTAACCTTTTTATTTTTTGGAAAATTTTTTTACTATTAGTTGTTACAAAACCTCCATCACCATAAGCACCTAGTATTTTTGTTGGATAAAAAGAAAAACAGCCTGTTATTCCAAATGTACCAATATTTTTATTCATAAATTTTGCCCCCTGAGCTTGAGCACAATCCTCAATGATTTTTAACTTATATTTTTTAGCAATTTTAATTATTTTTTTCATATTGCAAGACTGACCATATAAATGAACAGGAATTAAAACCTTTGTTTTTTTAGAAATTGCTTTTTCTAATTTATTTATATTGATTAAGAAGTCATTACCAATATCAATAAATTTTACAGTTGCTCCTGTACTTATTATAGCTGACACAGTTGGTATAGCTGTATTAGCAACTGTTATAACTTCATCACCATAACCAATGTTTAAGGCTTTTAATGACAAATAAATAGCATCAGTGCCACTTCCAACAGCAACACCATACTTTGCATTATTAATCTTTAAAAAATTTTTTTCAAATTTATCTAATTCTTTACCAAAAAATAAATTTCCACCTTTTAAAACACCATCAATTGATTTTTGAATTTTATCTTTAATTAATAGATATTCGTTTAAATAATCCCAACTTTTAATCATTTTTTATAATTCAATATGAGAAATCCATTTACCTATATTATCTGAAAAATTTTTTTCTTTTTTAAAAATTTCATTTTTATGATTCCATGCAAATAGATATGCAAAATCTGGTTTATCATTTCTAAAATGGTCTACTGAAACAATAGGAATATGCATTCCTGGAGAATATTTATTTATTTTTTCTTTTGTTGTGTCACAAATATATGAAATTGTATCAGAGCCTATTCCACAATAGTTCAAAATTGTTGTGCTTTTAGAGGTTGCGGCATATCCAACAATTTTTTTTTCTTCATTTAAAATTTTTTTTAATAAACCATTAAGTTTAATTTTTGAATTTTCGCAATCTTTTTTGAATTTTAAACATGACTCCATATTATCTAAATTATTAAATTTTTCTTCATCTAAAATTTTTTGTACATTTGGATTAATTGTCATTTGATTTTTTCTTGAAACAACATATCTCATAGACCCACCGTGAGTTTTTTGTTTTTGTAAATCAATTAATTCCATATCAAAAATTTCAAAGATTTTTTTTATAGCAGTGCCTGAAAACATAAATATATGTTCGTCATAAATTTGATCATAAGAGGTTTTTTCAAACATTGAACCAAGATAAGGTTCTTCAAAAACAAAAACACCTTTTTTTGAGAGTAATTCATCTACATTTTTAATTAGTCCTATTAAATCTGGAATGTGGCAAATTACATTTGCAGCAAAAATTACATCCGTTTGACCAATAAAATTTTTAATTAAAGTTAGAGAATTGACATCAAAAAATTTATTAATTGTTTTAATTCCTTTGTTGTTAGCAAGTTCTGCCACATTGCTAGATGGCTCAAATCCAATATATTCTAAATTGCTATTTTGAAAGTTACTTAAAAATGTACCATCATTTGAACCTATTTCAATTATCTTAGAATTATTATTAATATAATTTTTTTTTAAAAAATCAGCAAAATTTTTAAAATGTAATTTCATAGCTTCCGAGCTACCCGTGAAGAATGGATATTCACTATTGAACATTTGTTTTGGTGTAGGATGGTCTTTTAGTTGAAATAAAGAGCATTTTTCAGAAAACCCTACATCCATATCAAAAAAAAATTCTTTCTCAAATTCTTCTTTTTTTAAAAAACCATTGGCTATAGGCATGGGGCCAAAAGACATAAATGGTTCCATATCTGATTTAGTTATTTTACATTTCATTATTTTATGCCTTTAAATAGCCCAAGGGTTTGTATAATTTCTTTATCAAGATTTGAATTAAGAAATAGTCCTTTTTTTGACAATTTTTTTTTGTCAACATGATAAGATAATTGATTCATTATAGGAGAATTTACAAGAGTTATTTTTAATTTTTTTTTAATTTTTTTAATCTTATTTATTATTTGTTCTACAGTAAAATTATTAGATACAACATTATAAATATCATTATCAAAAAAATCCTTGTCTATACAAAATTTAAATAGCTTAAATGCATCTGGCAAAGATAAATATGGCCTGTATTGATGTAGTGCGGTTTTGTAAACTTTTATAGTTTCACCAATTGCAGCATTTAAGCAAAAACTATTAACAGCTGTATGAAACCGAATTCCTTTGGATACACCTGCAATTGTTCCAAATCTAAATGTATTAAACCTTAAAGACTTACTTTTTTTTAAAATATTTTCCTCTATTAGTTTTATTTTTGCATAAGGGCTTTGTGGCTTAAGATATTTTTTTTCACATGTTTCATCAACTAAACTCACTTGTTTTCCATAGACGCTAGTTGAAGAAATGTGAAATAATCTAGCTTTTGTTCTCTTACATAATTTTATTACAGTATTAAGACAATTAAGGTTATTTTTGTACATTTCTTTTTTCTTACCAAAGCTTTTTTCTGCATTAGTCATAGAAGCAAAGTGAAAAACAATATCAATATTTTTAAATTCATTAAGAGAGTTTATGTTATTTAAATCTCTAAGATANAATNTTANGTTATTTTTTTTNACATTGAATAAAGAGTTGTATCGATTTGATTTTAAATTATCTACCAATATTGCTTTTTTAACTTTTTTAATTTTATGCAAATTTTCAATTAGATAAGAACCTATATGTCCACATGCACCTGTAATTAAAATATTCATTATTTTTCCTCAGTTTTTATAAATTCAGAATATTTTTCAATATAATCATGAAATTCATATTTTCTATTACAAGCAACCATCACTATTGCATTAATTGTAAGAAATTTCAGCCTACACCAGTATAAATTTGGAATTAAAATTCCTATATTTTTTTTTGAGTCCAAAAGAATTTTTTTTTCTTTACCATTCTTTTTTATAATCAATGCAATTTTTCCTGAAATTGGAATAAAAAATTGTTTACATTTTTTATGGGCATGATCGCCTCTATGATTATTTTTTTTGCCATAAATATAAAAAATTCTTTTTACAGGTATTGGAAACTTACTATCAAAATTTAAGGGAATTAGTTTGCCACTTTTTTTTGTAAAGGATTTTAATTTTATTATTTTAATTTTATTCATTTTTAATATTTCTTATGATTGAAAAAATAAATTTTTAATTTTCTAAAGAAATATAGCTTTATCTTTTTCATTATATTTTGTTTATATTTTTTTCCATTCGTTCCAATAAAGCCATCAATATCTGCATAAATTGGTGTTTTAGATAATGTCATTCCGTCCGATATTGCTTTCAATACAGCGTTTGAAACACAATTTTCAAAAATTCTATTTAATGAGTCATTAGTTTTTTTTGTCTCGGGTATTAAATAATTTTTAAAGAATTCTTTAGTTCCGCCATAAATATTAGCATCAGCGAATTTTAAATTATTGGTTATATTCACATAAATGTCAGTTTTGTTTTTTATAATATCTTTAATTATTTGTTTAAAATTTTTAATACAATGTCTTCCTGTAACATCTATAAAAAAATTTGTTTTTTTTGCAATTTCAGATTTTTCAAATATTTCTTTTAAACACAAGTATTGTCCAAAACCTTTTCCCAGCTTTTTATCAAAAGTATTGTTTAAATTATTTGAAAGTATCTCAATTTGTTTATTTGATTTTTTTGCAATTTTTTTAAAATATGAAAGATCATAATTTGAATTTTCGATTAATATTATTTTATCAATATCTTTTCTTTTAACCCAGAAATTAAAAGATTTTTTATAATCATTTAATCTAATATCAGTATTATTTCTAACTAAATAAGGCATATCTTCTGGATTGATTGTACAAGTAAGTATCAGAGCAAAATCAAAATTCATTTTAGATTAAATACCAATTTTTATCATTTATGTCTTTAATTAAATTATTTAAAAAAATAGAAATATAAAGATTTTTTATAAATATTAATGTAATTATAGTAAAAAAGATTAACTTATTTATTAATGAAATTATCAAATAAAAATATAATTAAATTATTTGAATCTAATATTATCAATTTATTTCCAAAAAAAATAATCAGACTTTTAATAAAAAAAAATAAAATTTTTTTTATTAAAACAGATTTAGTAAAACTGCCTGAAAAAAATTATCCATTTACAATATCTCAAGAAGATTTAGAAAATAAAAAGAAAATTTTTTTTGAGAATGAATTTAAAGTACCAACAAATCAATTTACTTATTTAGCGCTAATTACAAAATTAATATTTAAAAAAGAAATTGGATTTAATTTTTTAGATTTTGGAGCTCAGTATATTGACAATTTTTTTTTTCTTAGAAAAAAAAATCATAATATAAATTATTATTATCATGATCAGGTACAAAATAATATACAAGTTGAAAATTTTATTAAATTACATAAATTAAATAATATAAAAGTATTAAATAATTTAGATAAATTAAGGGAAGGTATTTTTGACTTTATATATTTTGGTTCTGTGATTCAGTATATTAATAATTTTGATAATTTATTAGACAAAATACTTCATACAAAACCTAAATATTTATATTTTTCTGGAGTTAATTTTTTTTTTAATAAGAATAGCGAAAAGTTTATATGCAAACAATTTAATGTTTTTCCACAAATAAATTATTGTTTTTTTTTTAACTTTGATTACTTTAAAAACTTAATTTGTTCAAAAAATTATGAATTGATTTACTTTTCAGAAAACCAAAATTCACAAATAAATTATTCTTATATAAATGATTCTATAAACGATACTTGTATGTATTTAGATTTATTTTTTAAAATTAAAGACTAGTACTAGCAATAGGAGAGATGGCCGAGTGGTTTAAGGCGCACGCTTGGAAAGTGTGTGTACTGTTAAAGGTACCGTGGGTTCGAATCCCACTCTCTCCGCCAAATTTTTAACTAAAAAACCTATTGTTTAACTAAAATCAAAAAAGTAGCAAAAAAAAGAATAAAACGATCTTATAATTATTAAATGTCAAGATAAATTTGACTACTTAAATTTGATTGATTTTAAATATCATTGAAAAAATGTTATAATAAATTTTTCCGAAAAATAAAAAATATGAATAAAAATTCTAATTATCAAGCAGACTCAATAAAAGTACTTAAAGGCTTGGAGGCTGTTCGTAAAAGACCAGGAATGTATATTGGAGATACTGATGACGGAACTGGTTTACATCATATGGTCTATGAAGTTGTAGACAACTCTATCGATGAAGCATTGGTAGGTCACTGCAAAAATATAAACGTAAATATTAATTCAGATGGAAGTATTACTGTGAAAGATGACGGAAGAGGCATTCCCATTGATATTCATAAAGGAGAAAAAAAGTCTGGAGCAGAAGTAATAATGACCCAATTGCACGCGGGAGGAAAATTTGACCATAATTCATATAAAGTTTCAGGTGGCTTACATGGCGTTGGCGTATCAGTAGTAAATGCACTTTCAGAAAAATTAGAACTAACAATTGAAAGAGATGGAAATAAATATTTTATCGAATTTAAAAATGGAGAATCAATTAAGCCTTTAAAACTAGTAGGTAAATCCAAAAATAAGGGAACACAAATTAAATTTTTACCATCTAAAAAAATTTTTTCTTCAACAAAGTTTAGCTTCAATATAATTCAAAAAAGAATGAGAGAGCTTGCATACCTAAATAAAGGAATAAAAATCTCAATTAATGATTTAACATTAAAAAAAATTAAAAATGTAGATTTCAAATTTGAGGGAGGAATTTTAGAGTTTGTAGAATTTTTAGACAAAGATAGAACAAAGTTGAAAAATAAAAATGATAATGATTTGTTCAAAAAACCAATTTTTGTGGAAGGAAAAAAAGAAAATTTGGAAGTAGAATGTTCTTTAAAATGGAATGCTGGATATTCAGAAGATGTTTATTCATATACCAACAACATATATCAAAAAGATGGTGGAACTCATTTGTTAGGGTTTAGAAGTGCATTAACAAGGGTAATAAATAAATATGCAACAGAACAAAATTTATTAAAAAAAAATAAAGTTTCTATTTCAGGAGATGATATAAAGGAAGGATTAACGTGTGTGTTATCGATAAAAATTCCCGATCCAAAATTTTCATCTCAAACAAAAGATAAATTGGTTTCTTCTGAAGTGAGAAATATTATTGAGACACTAATAAATCAAAAATTATCTGTTTGGTTTGATCAAAATCCTTCAGTTGCAAAAATTATTTTAGCGAAAATTGTACAAGCTGCTTTAGCTAGAGATGTTGCAAGAAAAGCTAGAGAAAACGTTAGAAGAAAAGGAGCCCTGGAATTAACTGGATTGCCAGGAAAACTAGCAGATTGTCAAAATTCAAAACAGGAAGACACAGAATTGTTTATTGTAGAGGGTGATTCAGCGGGAGGGTCAGCAAAACAAGGAAGAAATAGAGAATATCAAGCAGTTCTTCCATTGAGGGGAAAAATTTTAAATACATATACAAGTGACAATGGAAAGAAAAAAAATATTAATGGAAATGGAAATGAAATTAGAACAAAAACTTTAGCAAAATTGATTTCATCTAACGAAATAGTTACTTTAATCAACGCACTTGGTTTAGATCCAAAAAATGAAGATATAGATTTAAAAGATTTAAGATATGGAAAAATAATTATTATGACCGACGCCGATGTTGACGGATCACATATTAGAGCTTTGCTTCTGACTTTTTTTAATAACAAGCCTTTTAACCAATTAATAGAAAATGGACATATTTATCTTGCTCAACCACCGCTATTTAAAATTAACAAGGGATCCAAGGGAATT
>NZAZ01000021.1 GCA_002686255.1 Rhodospirillaceae bacterium | reverse complement strand
ACCCAACACCGGCCCCTTTTCCCTGAAAACGGTTTGTTATTGCGTTCATTCTGATCGTCAGGGCTATATGTCTTTATCGGCACACGGCCAATTGATGAAACAGGTCATGCCTCGATTGACTTTCCCAGACATCGCCGGTAGGCAATACCCCGATTTCCCGGACGCTAAGGGTCAAAATCATGACGGCGAATAATTCAGGATCGGAGTGCACGAAATCAGTACTTGCCGTAATTCCCGTCCATAATCGACTGGAAGACATTTGTGATCTGCTGAATAGTTTCCGTCAGTTGGCCCTCGATGGATTGCGTCTCACCATAGCTATTATCGACGACGGTTCCGAGCCGCCCCTTGGCGACAAAGTGGCACGGGAATTCGATGATCTTTCGATCCGATTCCTCCGCAATAAAACCGCGCTCGGGCCGGGACATGCGCGGAACCAAGCCTATTCCATCGTCGACAGCGACTTCATTTGGTTTATTGACAGTGATGCGGAGATCATTAATGGCGGCGTCTTAAGGGCGATGGTCGGGATACTGGAATTCGATCCGTCCATTGCCGGAACCGGCGGGTACATTGAACGGACCCGTTACGGCCGACGTGTCCTGCAACTGGATGTACAGGCGAACTATCTTACCGTCGCCCGTGCGATCCCGCCCGAATCTTTCACTTCCCGCGAAGTCGACATCGTCTCCACCTGCAATGTCTTGATGAAACGGGTGATATTCGAATCCGTGGCGCCGTTCAATCCCAAACTGCGCCGGGATGAGGACGTGGATATCTGTTTCACGTTGAAGCGCAAAGGACTCCGCTTTTGGCAAGCGCCCGAGAGCCTCGTATTCCATAAACTCAGCACCAAGGGCCGGGATTCGGGCCATTTCATCAGCTTTTCCAATACCCGCCATTACCTCGAGGACATGCTGTTCACGCGCGCACACCTTGTGGCCAGACATAAACCGCTTCTGCTATTGGTTCTCCCATTGTTAGACCTATATGTAGGAATGCGGTTATTCTACTTCGTAAGAAAGGGCGTTTACTTGACCGAGCGCCTACAAAAAGTTGAATCTGCCTCAAGCGGAAGCTAGATGGGATTCATTTTCTTGACGGTTATTCGCTCCTATTTTCGCGGCTTTCGTCTGGTTCTTGGAGGAAAGCTTTAATCCGCCCGGCAAAGATCATGAAGAACGTATTCTTGTCGAATTTCCAGCGATCGGATGCGCTGTTTCCCATCGTGGCGGGCCTGCCCGCGTTCGTGCGGAACGTGCTCATAGATACCTACGTCCCGGCGGCGACTCGGCTCATCGAGAAGCGTGCCTTCGTCGATCGGCTTACGGTATTTCTGACCGATCAATGCAACCTCCGCTGCGAGCATTGCTTCATCGTCAAGGGCCAGCCGAAATCCTGGGAGATGGGGCTCGAGGAATACCGCAAGCTGTTCTCCAGCTTCAAGGGGCGCATCTCGCAGGTGCTGCTTACCGGCGGCGAACCGACGTTGCGGTCGGACTTTGCCGAGATCCTGGTTATGGCGTCGTCGGTCGGCGGCGTCAGCACGGTCAATACCTTCACCAACGGGCTCAAGCCGCACCGGGTCGTCGAGGCGCTCGGGCGGGCCATCCGCGAGACGCCGCTCAAACTGAACATCCAGACCTCCATCGACGGCCTGCCGGCGTTCCACGATGCGCACCGCCGGGTTGACGGCGCGCTCGACAAGGCGATGGAAATGGTCGACGCCGTTGGCGCCCTGCAGGCCCGGCATCCGGACCGGATCGGCCGCATCGTCGCGACCACCGCCATCTCGAAGCGCACCCTCGACGACCTGCCAGCGATCATCGCCCTGACCAGGGACACCGCCGCGCTTCCCGGGTTCACGTTCGTGCGCGGGGTCAGCGACGGCGTCTTCAACCTCCAGGACCCAGACGACATCTCGGCCTTCGAGCCCGACGACTACGAGTATTACCTCAACCCGGACGAGATGCTCCGGGCGCTCAAGATCATCGATCGCGAGCTCTGGCGCCACCATCCGGACAGCCTCTTCTTCTCCTACAACCGGACTAATCTCGAAGCCATCGCCACCAGCCTCAAGACCGGCGTCGGACAGGTGAGTTGCAAGATGGGCTTCGTCGACCTCGTGATCCTGCAGAACGGCGACGTCGCCCGCTGTGAGATGCTGAAAAGTTTCGCCAATCTGCGCGACTACGACTGGGATCTGGAAAAGGTCATGGCCTCAGACGCCTACCGGGGCTTCATGGCGAGGACGCCGAACTGCTGGTGCACTCACGACTGCGGCGTCGGCGTGTCACTGATGTACGAAAACCGGCTCATNAAGAGACTGTTCGAGCGNGCGAACACNTAGTGGTCCGCGGGGTCAGNCCGCGATGAACNCCTCATGCCACAGGACCGCGTTGAGCACCGTCCAGACCAGAAAGCCGTTGTTGATNCGCCCCGTCACCTGGTCGTTCAGCATGGCGCCGAAATAGTCGTTGTCGATGAAGCCCTCGCGGCGGATGAACGAGCGCTCGAACGCGTCCCGGCAGTAGCCGCCGAACGCGCCTTCGGTCGGCCAGTGGTCCATCGGCGCGCCGAAGCCCTGCTTTAGGCGGTATAGAAGATCTTCGTCGACGTACGGTTCCGCCACCTTCTTGAGAAGACGCTTGCCGCCGCCGTCAGCCAACTTGTACGACGCCGGCAGCCGCATGGCGAACTCGATTACGTCGTGGTCGAGAAACGGGACCCGGGCCTCCACCGAATGGGCCATGGTCATCTTATCGACGCGCATAAGCAGGTGTTCGGGCAGGCGCATCTTGGATTCCAGGTAGGGAATCTTATAGGGCGTTTCTGGATTCCCGACCCGGCCGTCAAGGCCCCCCAAATGCCCTTGGACGATTTCGTGGCTGTCGAGCCGCCGGTGCCCGTCAGGTAGCAGTCCGCCGATGGGGCAGTCGACGTCCTGAACGAAGGGCGCTGGGTCGGGGGTAAGCAGGCGTTGCTGTTCTCCCATCCATGCCGTCGCCCCGCCCCAGAAAAGCTGTTCCCCCGCTTTGGCGCGGCGGGAAAATTCGTCCTCGGCACCGGTAAGCCCCGCCGCCTGGCCGCCGAGAGGACGCCGCCACCATGATAATTTCTTGCCTTTTCGAAGGGCTTCCTCTTTCGCCCGGTGATCTTCGCACCACCAATACCCGAGGAAATGTTCATCCGCCCACTCGCCGACCTGGACCACGGTGGCGCCGCTCTGCTTGACCAGGCCGGCGAGGAAATAGAGCGGTATGCAGACGTTGTCGGCGATCGGCTCGTCTTGGAGCTCGGCGAGGCGCGGCAGGAACTCGAGGACATCGGCCTCCTCGATCATCACCTCGTGGTGGTCGGCGCCGTAGCGTTCGGCAATGCGGCGCGCGTGCCGGAACTCGTTGAAGTCCTCGTAGCCTTCATAGCCCACGGTAAAGGTGGTGACGGGGCGGTCCATGATCTCGGCCATCAGCGCCCTGATTTCCGAGGCAAACAGCCACTCACCTTGTCCCGTCCGGGCTATATATATAGGGGCTTTACCCCGGCCCGGTCACGCGCCATGTGGAGGACCGGCTGGTCAATATCCCGGGCGTCATAGACAACGAAAGCGAACATGCCGTAAAGGCGGTCAATAACGCCTAGCCCCCATTCCCCAAACCCGTGCAGCAGGACTTCGGTATCCGAATGGTCGGTCTTCCAGTTGTATTTGCCGAGCTTTTCCAGCTCGGCCCTAAGTTCCGCGTGATTATAAATTTCGCCGTTGAAGACGATGACCACCGACCCGTCGGCATTGGACATTGGTTGCCCTGCCGAATCCGAAAGGTCGATGATGGAAAGCCGCCGGTGGGCAAAGCCGCAGCGGCCCTGCCTTTCCCGCCAAATGCCCGCGGCATCGGGCCCGCGATGAACCATGCGCTCGCGCATGGCGACGAGCGAGTCTTCCTGGCAGACCTCGCCGCCTAGCGGTTTATAGGCGCCGACGAGGCCGCACATGATATTCTTTCCATTTTTCGGAAACACATCCTCAGCATGCCCCGGTTGTCAGCCCGAGCCATCGAGCAACAGTCGTTCCAAGACGTCAATTATTTTCTCTGCCGCGTCGCCGGAGCCGTAGTCGTCAATCTCGTGGCGTGCGTTCCAGTCCTTCTCCCGCCATAGGCGATTCCATCCGCTGGCGATGGTTTCCTTCCATTCGGTGTTATCACGCAGAGTCACGCAAGGGACGCGAAGGAAATACGCTTCTTTCTGCAGTCCGCCCGAATCAGTATAAACTCGCGCGGAACCGGCAACCAACGACAACATATCAAAATATCCGAGCGGGCGAATGGTGTGCAGGCCCTTGGTCGACAGGCCGTATTGTTCGATTCGACTCTCCGTCCGGGGATGTACCGGAATGTAAATGGGTAGGGTTCTCGCTTCTTCGCGTAGGTAATCCAGCGCCTCCTTGAGATTTTCCTTTCGATCAGTGGTTTTCGCCCGGTGCACGGTCGCCGTCGCGTATTGGCCTTCTTCCAGGTTTAGGCCCTTCCGGATATTCGAGCGCCGCTGTGCTTTGTTGCGGAATTGCAGGGTGGCGTCATACATCACGTCGCCCACATGATGTACGCCGTTGACCAATCCCTCGCACGTTAGGTTTTGAATGGCGTTGGACGTCGGTGCGAACAGAACCGTGCTTAGGTGATCGACGGTAATTCGATTGATTTCCTCAGGCATAGACCGGTCGAAAGACCGCAGTCCGGCCTCGACATGAGCCACAGGAATGCCAAGGCTGGCGGCAACCAGTGCGCCGGCCAGGGTGCTATTGGTGTCGCCCAGTACCAAGCAAAGGTCCGGCGCCTCGTTCTCGATGACCTTGTCCAAGCCGATCATCATGCGCCCGGCCATTTCCGCATTTCCACCTCCGGATATACCCAAAGAGTGGTCCGGTGCCGGAATTTCGAGTTCCCGGAAAAACACATCAGACATGTCGGGATCGTGGTGCTGGTCGGTGTGGATGATGACCTCGCGTATCCGCCCGCGCTGGACGAGAACGCGGTGGATGGGCCCATACTTCACGAAATGCGGCCGGTTACCCAGAATACAAACTATTTTCGGCAGGTTTTGCGCCATACGCGCTTGATCGACCCGACACCTTCACAACTCGGGCAGGTCGATCTCCTCTCCGCATTTTACGGCGAACGCGGCGCCGCGGGACATAGGCGTTACGTGGCCCTCTTCGTTTCCTCCGGCGGTCGAAGGTGTGTAAACGTCTCGCCGATACCATTCTCCGAATACCACTTAACGGTCTTCTCAATCGCTTCGCGCAGGGGGGTCGAGGCCCGCCAGTCCAGTTCCGAATGGGTATGCTTAACATCGAGAAGGATAGAATAGGCATCATCTGGACTTCTGGGCCTAACTTCTAAATTGGGGATGTCATTCAAGCGAAGCGCTCGAACCATCTCGTCATACACCTCCTTGATGGCATAATCTCTCCCCGAACCGATGTGATATATTCCATGTCCGGCGCCACCCGCCGCCCGCATGACGCAATCGACCAAGTCGTCCACAAAAATGAAATCCCGGCGTGTATCCGTCACATGACAGGATAGTCCCTCCGTAAGTCTGCGGTAAAACACGGGCACCGGTCCCGTGCGGTTTCGAGGTCCGAACGGATTGGCCAACCGAAACACGACGTGATCCACACCGGACAATTCAATATAGTGTTCACCCGCCGTTTTGCTGATGGCATAGCTCGTGTCCTTCGGATCGAGGTGATGGTCAAGGGGGACGGGATTAGTATGGTGCTGGAGCCCGTAGCACAGTGAAGTCTGGAAATAGATCAGCCGTCCGATTTTAAAATCTTTGACAGCTTGTGCGATGTGGGCGGTGCCCACGACATTGGTCATCGAATCGGTCACCCAATCGTCAGGATCCTTATAGGATCCCGCCGCGTGGATAATGAGATCGGGTTGTGTCTGTTCCATCAACTCGCGAATCAGAACGCCGTCTGTTACCGAGCCCTCAACAAATTCAATGTCGTCATTGAGGTTCCTCCGCTCCCCAGTCAACAGGTTATCCAGTACGAGGACCCCGTGCCCCTCAGCACAAAGCCGGTCCGCCAAGTGAGACCCAATGAACCCGGCGCCACCAGTAATGATAATCTTCATATCTCTCAAATCTTCAGGGTGCTGATACGTTTGTAGTCTGCCGACTTATCAAAGAATGTTTGGTACCACAGTTCAAGGGAAAGCAGCCCCCATAGAGTACGGTCGAAGCGCTTTTCCTTCCCGCCGACATCAATAATATGCTCAGAGTTCATGTACGGGCGATTGGAGCGGGCCATAGTAAGCAAATGGTCGTTCACGAATTCACGGCAGGCCCCGCTAGCCCATTCTTTCAACGGAACCGGGAACCCCATCTTGTCCCGCCTGTCCGCAACTATTGGCGGAAGTATTTTGCCAAAGGTTTCGCGTGCAAATAACTTCAGCCGGCCATCTTTGAATTTTATATTCGCCGGCACCGTATTAAGAAACTCAACCAGCGGGTGATCAAGAAGCGGCACCCGGGCCTCAACACCGTGGGCCATGCTGACACGGTCTTCGACGTGAAGAAGCGCCGGCAGGAACATTAGAAGGTCGAAGCGCGTCATCCTGTCGAAGTAGGCTGGTGTCTTGTCCTGCCAATCGCGCAGGAAAGTTTCGCGAAACCTTTCGTAGACGGAGGCCTCATCCAGAGCTTCAAAATCGACCAAGCCTTCCGTTTCAGCACTACGGTTGATCAAATGGAAATAGCGGGCTTCAAGGGGGCCAAAAAAACCATCCTTCCATACCCGCTCGATCATCGGCTTGTATTCCTTGAGCACGCCCAAGTTGGGAATGATTGATTCGGCGCTGACCACGAAATTACCGTCCTTGTAAGTACCGTCGATCGCGGCGTTGATGCACTGTTCCAGGTAACCGATCAGGTAGCGCGCGTAGCCCCCGAAAATCTCATCGCCACCCTGGCCGCCCAGCAGGACCTTGACGTCCCTTGCGGCGGTTCGGGAGACCATGTACTGAGCGAATGCGCCCGGCCCGGCAACGGGAAAATCCAGATGATAGATCAGCCCCGCCATATGGGCCTCGAAATCGGCGGCCGTGATCACCGTCTCCGATAGATCGACGCCCGCCTCTTCCGCGGCCACCCTGGCAAATGCGCGTTCGTCATACTCGGGGGCCTCGTTGAAAGTGCCGTGATATGCGTGCTCGATGCTGCCGCCGGACAACACCGTAATTAGGCTGGAATCGATTCCGCCGCTCAGGCTGGTGCCGAGAGGGACATCGCTGACCAAGTGGCTGCTGACCGCATCGCGAACAAGTGTGTTCAGTCTGTCTTGGTAGGCACCGGGATCGGACAGCTTCAGGACGGGTGTATATTCCGGCTCCCAATAACAGCGGGTTTGCGGTTCCGCCCCTGAAAGGTGGAGCGCGTGGCCGGGAGCCAGTTGATGAATGCCACGGAACAGGGTCTTTGTCCCAAGGGTGAATTGAAAGCGGAAATATTCGCCGAGCGCTTCTTCGTCAACCTCGATGGCGGGGACAAAGGGAAGCAGTGCCTTGGCCTCGGACGCGAAGACGAAGGTTCCGTCCACGACCGTGTAATAGAACGGCTTGATCCCGATTCGGTCGCGCGCGCAAAACAACCGGTTGCCGTCCCAGATGGCGAAGGCGAACATCCCGCGAAGGCGCTCCAGGCAGTCCTCCCCCCAGCGGGCATACGCGGCCAGAATTGTTTCGGTATCGCTGGTGCTGCGGAACGTCCAGTGGGCCGAGAGCTCGTTTCGCAGCTCCCGGTAATTGTAAATCATCCCGTTGAAGACAATGACAGAACCGTCTACCCCCTGCATCGGTTGCCGCCCTGAGGGGCTCAAGTCGATGATTGACAACCGCTTGTGGACGAATCCCACCGAGGCCGCATCGTCGATCCAAGTTCCCTCGTCGTCGGGTCCACGGTGGGCGATGAGGTCGCCGATGACTTGCAAGGAACGCTTCATGTCCCCTGGCCAGGTTCTATTGAACCCTACGATACCTCCGATGCCACACATGCCGGGTCAACTCCCAAAAAAGGCTCTAGATCGGTTCACGATGCTCGGTTAGGAAGACGGGTATTGGGCTTGGAGGGCAGCGCAAAGTCCAAAAGTCGGCTCGCGTCATCAGGAAAGGATTTTGACAACGCTGTCAATATCGGAAATTCCACGCGTTCATCCTCAAAGCACGTAACCAGGGACGAGCCGCCATGGGCCGCCGTCCATCGGATGGCGTTGAAGGCCCTGGCGGTGAATAATTTGTTCAGATCCTCGCCGGTCTCCGCCCATTGCACATCGCACAAGAACTCCAGGTCCGGGGCGTTCGTCAGAATGATTGTGGCGTCCCCCGGGCTGAAGCCGATCCAGAACTGCCGTTCACCCCGCCCCACTTCCGGTCCCGGAAACCTGTTTCTCAGGTAGACAAAGCGGCCGAGTTCCAAGGCGGTCCGGACCAGTTGCTGGTCACCGTCAAACAACATGTGGCGGGTTGGGCCAGTGGTAACAGCCAGACAGCACCTATGGACGGCGCTTGTCAGCCGCCGAGAAAAGCGAGAAAAGATTGTGACGGCGTTTATCAACCGTCGATAAAAGGTTATGACGGCGTATCGGATATTGTCAAAAAGGGTGTAGATCCTGTTCCAGTAGGTGTAGTAGATCCTGTTCCAGTAGGTGTATAGGGCATGTTTCAGCTCGGTGAATAGGGCGTGTTTCAGCTTCTGTCGGCGGTCCCGCGCAAAGTCGGCAACGAAAAAAAGGAATCGGATTCGGGGATCAAGGCATACCGGCGGGGTGCCGCGCCCGATCGCCGCCAACAAGGCACGGTACAATCCGTAGCGAAGAGACAGCGTCCTCCGCCATCGCCAGAGCAGCCGCCCCGTTCCCGGACGGCGGTCGCTGCGCGCGGTTGATCCTGATATGGGCGCCTTGTCCCGGGCGACCCGTTTGCCGAATTCTTCTTCGATCACGGCGTCGGCCTTTTGGATGAAAAGATCATAGGAAAACACACCGGAAGCCACGAGGTCACGGTGGGCGTTGTCCGTTAGTTGATCCAGGAAGTCCACGTCACGGAGCCGCTGAACGACTGCTTCGAAGTTGGAAAAGTCCTTCTCCAACGGGATGTAGTGCCGCCACGGCTCGACGATGCCGCGGTATTCTCCGGGAAACATGACCATGGCCACCCGCAAGGCCGCCATCTCGAGGACCCGGGGCGAGAAGTTGGCGTCAACGATTTTTCCGTCGTAGGGGGCCAGAACCTCCTCATACGCCGCCTCGAACGATGCATCCGGGTTTAAGTCAAGGTAGGCGTCGAGGTCCCGCGCGACCCGGCCGTCGAAGTCGATGATGCTGGACCCGCCTTCGGTCCCCAGCATGGCCTTGCACGATAATAGAAACCGCACCCAGTTGGGACCGTTCAGCCGGTCCTCCGTTCGCCACGAGATATCGGTCTTCAGGCCCGCAACCTTGGCGCGCGGCTCGAAGCCGTCGGCGATCAGGACCTTTTCCCGACCCAGGCGACCCAGGGTGTAAGGGAGGGTTCGGGCGCGATATCCCACGTCGATAGGACGTCCGCCGATGGATGGGGGCCGAGCCTGGGACAGGTAGTCGCCAATGTAGCCGGTGAGGGTATCCACGAAACGGACATCGGCGAGCCGGGCATCGCGGTAGATCAAGGGACGCGTCTCCGGCGACAGAACCGTCCAGAACAGATGGATGCCCATGCCCGCTACAGCGTCCACGAGGCTGTCGACGAACCGGTATTCGTCCTGAACGAATATTCCCTTGAGCCCGCGAAACCCGGCGATCACCCGCTGCACTCCCGCCGGAAGGTAGGCTTCCCAGAAGGTCTGCAACGAGAAATGGATGATGACGACATCGTAACCGCTAAGGTCCAGGCCGTCGCCGGGGTGGCTCCGCGGATTGAAAGGAACGACCCAATGGCGCGACAGGCGAACGATCGCGTCTATATGGTCCAGGATCGCGTTCTGCAGGCCCGGGCTGTCACTGTCGCAGAGAAGCAATATTCGAAGCGGCCGGCTCATCTATGCCTTCATCAGGCCCGTGACGACGTCCGACACCTTCGGCCAGACGATCTCTGTATAAATCTCATGACCCAGGCGGCCGAGATGCACTCCGTCGGCCATGAGCGCGTCCCCCACATTCGCAGCCTTTTCTTCGGCGACCCGGGAAAAGGCGGCCTCCAGATCAATGAAGGTTGAGTACGCGTTATGCTCTTCGCCAATTTTCCGGACGAGCCCGTTGTAATGGGCGTTGCTCCGTTCATAGGTTACCTCACCCCCCGGAAGGAGATCGATCTTGGTCGATGGATGGTTGTTAGCAAGAATAACCGCCCGGGTGCCGCCAGCCAGAAGCTTGGCAATAATCTCCCTGAGGTTAGCGGTAAAATCCTCGTCCGACACTCTCGGACGGCCGTTGTCGGTCTCCCGGTGATTGCAGTCGTTCATACCGAACTGGACGTAGACGACATCCGGCCGGTGGAATATCACATCAAAATTCAAGCGTTCAAGGGCCAAACTGGTGGTATCGCCGTTGACCGATGGATTTTGCACGATGATACTCGCGGCATGCTCACGCCCGATCGGATCCAGCCGTTCGCTGATCGCGTGGACCCACGTCAGGTGCGGCGAAACGTACTGCCCAAAGCAAATGGAATCTCCAAAAAAATAAATTTTGATCACCCCCATTAATTTTCCTCACAAATAATTGCCAATTTAAAATTAAAGATTCCCATAACCGTTTGGCAAACACCAGATTTTATAGGGGGAGGTGCCACCCAAATCCTATAAACCGACATTCCCCAGATAGCCTCCTGGTTCGCGGAAATCATACCACCGTGCCACCGTCGGGGGAACGGAACCATTTCCGCCGCCACCCG
>NZAZ01000020.1 GCA_002686255.1 Rhodospirillaceae bacterium | reverse complement strand
AGGGGGAAAACGAGGGGGAAAACGAGGGGGAAATGTCGATGCGCTTGGTGTTTGGGGATTGGGGATTTGAAAGCGGGGGATTTGAAAACTTGTTAAAGAAGCCCGCCTTCGCCGCCGTCACCGCCGTCGAAGGGTTCCTCGCCGCCGCCGAAAAGATCCTCGACGAGGCCGAATTCCTTTCTCAAGCCGCGCCGGTCCAACAGCTTCTTCTGCGCCCCTTCGGGGAAATCGGTGAACATGATCAGCTTCTTGTCGATCAGCACCTCGATCAAGTCCTCGATGACCCGGGCCAGGGCAAGGTCCGACCGCATCCACTCGTCGTCGGTGATGATGGCGGGGATGTTGGCATGGATGAAGGCCACCAAGGCCGGATCGTTGGGCGCCACCTCGTGGGCGCCCTGCACCGGTTCGGTATAGATGGCCAGAATCTTTCCCTGGGCGTCCTTGCGCACGAAGGGCATCGGTGCGGTCTCCCGAATGGTTGCGGCGTCAACGACATTATAAACCGGCGACTAAAGGGTTGGTTAACAAAAATTCCGAATTTCGCTAAGCATGTGGTTGTCGCCGCCCTGGTGGTGATCCCCTTGGGGGGCTGTCAGGGGCCGGCGTTACCCGCCCCCGGACAAAACATCACCGAAGTCCGGGCCTACGAGGCGCCGCCGCCTGTCGGCGTCGACGCCCTGATCCGGAAACATGGTCTTTTTGGGGCCCGGGTCGGCTATGCGCTGTTGGATCTTGAAAGCGGCGACCCGTTGGCCGGGCGCAATGAAAACGCGCTTTTCATTCCGGCCTCGACGGCCAAGGTGCCGACCACGGTGGCGGCGCTCGGCATCCTCGGTGCCGATTACCGCTTCCGGACCCGGGTGCTGGTCACCGGCAAGGTGGCCCAAGGGGACAATGAGGGCGTTTTGGGGGGCGATCTTTACCTGCAAGGCGGCGGCGATCCGCTGCTTACGATTCAGGACTTGATGGGCCTGGCCCGGCGGCTGAAGGACCAGGGCGTATCCGGCGTATCGGGGAAGTTTTTTTACGACCAATCGTTGCTCAGGACTTTTGCCGAGATCGAAGCCCGGCAACCGGAAAACGCCCGTTACAACCCGGGCCTGAGCGCCTTGTCGCTGGATTTCAACCAGACGCTGCTGAACTGGCGGCCGACGCTTGAGCCGGGGGGCGAGAAGGGCGTGGTGCGGGCTTATCAGACCCCGACCCTCGGCGACGCCCGGCCGGGGCTCAGCGCCGCCGATCCCGGCCGTGGACGTAATGTCGTTCCCGGAGTCGCCCCCGGCGACGAAATACGCTGGCTGTTGTCGCCCTCGGCGCCCGTCGAAGGGGCGGAGTTTTTGCCGGTCAAGCGGCCGGGGCTGCGCACGGCCCGGGTTTTCCGGCGCCTGGCACGAATGCTCGGCGTGACGCTGCCCGAACCCCGGGCCGGGACGGCGCCCCGGAATGCCAGCCCGATGGCCGGCATCCGGGGCCTGGCGTTGGCCGATGTGGTCAGGCTGGCGCTCGAGCATTCCAACAACATGGTTACTGAGCTGATCGGCCAGGTGGCGGCCCGCCATCTCGAAGGCGAAGCCGGGGATTTGTCGCGGGGCAGCGAATTGCTCGGCGGCTGGTTGCGAAAACGCCTGCCCGATACCGACTGGGACGGCTTTCGCCTGACCAACCATTCGGGGTTGTCATCGAAAGCCCGGGTGAATCCTAAGCAGATGGCGGCCATCGTCCGCTTCGCCGTCCACCGGCGCCACGGCGGCGGGGACTATCTTTCGCTGTTGCCGGCCTCGGGGCTCAGGGATTCCATGCGCCGGCGCTTCCGCGACCCGGCGACGGCGCTCAGAATTTGGGCCAAGACGGGGACGCTCAAATACGCCAAGGGGCTGGTCGGCGTCTTTTTCGCCGCCAGCGGCAGGCCGGTGGCGTTCGCGCTGTTCGTCACCGATTTCGACCTGCGCCGCGCCTATGACGCCGCCGCCAACGTTCAATCGCCCGAGATCGCCGCCCCGGCGGAGGACTGGATCCGGCGCGCCGAGGCGTTCGAGCAGGACCTGCTGCGGGAATGGATTCTCGGAATATGAGCGGCCAAAAAATCCCCCGGCGGCCGTTTCCGCCGCCCTGGGAGCCCTCAAATCTCGATGATCTTGCCGTCTTCGGCGGTCTCGAAATCGAGGCTTTCGGCGCGCTCCAGCATGTCTTCGCTCATGTGGGTCAGGATCAGGCGCTTGGCCGCGATGTCGCCCAGGTGTTAGGTCAGGGTTTCCAGGTCCATGTGGTGGGGGATTGCCTTGTCGTGGTAATAGCACTCGGCGATGAACAGGTCCGCGCCCTTGGCCGCCGCCGCCAAACCGTCGGACCACCCGCCGTCGCCGGAATAGGTCACGGTCTTGCCGCCGACGGTGATGCGAAGCGCCAGGGCCGGCCCCTCGCCGGCGCTGTGGGCGGCCCGATGGGAAACCACGGAAACCGGGCCCGATCGCCATTCCTTTTCGACCTCGAACTCCTGGAAATCGAGATCGAACCGCCATTCGTTTTTCGACGATCCCGGATAGAGGCATTCGAGCGCCTCCATCACCCGGCGTTCCGTCGTCTCGGGCCCGGCGATAACCAGCGGCCGTTCGCGCTTCGAAAACGAATGGGCGTAGACCAGCAGGAACGGCACGCCGCCGTAGTGATCGCCGTGCAGGTGGGTCAGCAATATCTGGTCGATGGAATCGGGGTCGACGCCGAAGCGGTTCATGGCCACCAGGGACGTCGCCCCGCAGTCGATCAAAAACCGCGTACCGGCGGCATCGACCATGAAACAGGTGTTGAACCGCCCGCCGGCGCCGAAGGCGTCGCCACATCCCAGGAACTGTATTTTCATGACCAGTACTTCTCCACCAACCGGGCCATGGTAATCGGAACCGGGCCCGGGACAAAACACCTAGCGCCCTTCCTTGTACCAGGCCATCATCAGGCCGCCCATCACCAGGATCAAAACCAAAAACCCGGGCAGCAGCGGCGCCTGGGCCAAGCCGGAAACGACGAAGGACTTGTTGGCGATAAAGCCGATCCAACCGCGGCCGGCGGAGTCCCGCCCGGGCCGCGTGCGCCGGAGTTCGGGCACGCCGTTGGCGATCCAGTGGATGCCGCCGCCGGAAGCCTTGACCACGGCAAGGACGCGGTCGGCGCTGGCGCGCAGGTCCTGAAATTCAAGCGGATTAAGGGCGCCCTTGGTGGCCAGGGCCGTCCGGGTGCCGTCGGTGACCTTATAAAGGCCGGTTTCCTTGACATCCAACGCCGCCCGCCTGCCGCCGCCGTCTTTTTCGATGCTCAACGTCCGCGTCATTCCGGACGGCGTGGTGACGGTGATTTCCGGCGTTTCCTCCTCGAGGCTGCGGCGGCGGACAATCAGGCGACCGTCGCGGATTTCGGCCTTCAGGCCCTCTTCCTCCAGATCCGGTTCCTTAATCAGCCAATGGGCGAGACGGCGCAGCAACTCCGCCTGCGGACCGCCGCCCTCGAAACCGCGGGCCCAAAGCCAGATATGGTCGCTGAGGATCTGCGCCACCCGGCCTTTGCCGACGCGTTGCAAAAGCAACAGCGGTTTGCCGTCCACGCCCTGCATCAATACCCGGCCGCTCTTGGGCACCGCCTCGATGTGGCGGAACCAGCGCCCCCACTCGGGAATTTTCGTGCCGTTTCTGGGCAGGCCCGCGGTCACCGGGTGACGATAGCCGATATCGGTGAGCCGCGGCCGGAACCCCCGTTCCAGCACTTTCCCGGTCGGCGCCGCCGGCATCACCTTGCCCAGGGGCGTCTGGTAAAGCGACCTCAGCGACGCGAATTCGGGCCCCACCGCCAACAACAGCGCCCCGCCTTCGTTCACGAAGTTGACGATATTGCGCAAATACGACGGCGGCAGCACGTCGCGGACCACGTAGCGGTCGAAAACGATGAGGTCGAATTCCCGGAGCTTGGTCTCGAACAGTTCCTGGATGGGAAAAGCGATCAACGCCAGCTCCCGAAGCGGCGTGAAGTCGTCCTTTTCCGGCGGCCTAAGGATGGTGAAATGAATCAGGTCCACGGACGGGTCGGATTTGAGCAGATTGCGCCATGTCCTCTCACCGGCGTGGGGTTGTCCCGAAACCAGCAACACCCGGAGCCGGTCCCGGACCCCGTTGATGCTGATTAGCGTCCGGTTGTTGAGGGTCGAAAGTTCTCCCGGGGCGGCATCGACCTCAAGCTCGACCACCGTCGGCCCGGCGTGATCGAGGGTGAAAGTGAACTGGTCGCTTTTGCCGACCGGGGTTTGGGCGATTCTTTCCTGGTTATCGTCGTAGCCCATCCGCACCCGTGCCAGGTTGGCCCCGAACCCTTTCGCTTTTTCGGCCCGACGGTCCTCGACCCGGTAACGGATGGTGACTTCCTTGCCGACGATTCCGTAACCGGGCGTCTGTTCGATCACCAGCCGGCGGTCCGATTCCCCGGGCTTGCCGGTCAGCAACACATGAACCGGGCCCGGCACCGGGGGCGCCGCCGGCACGTCGTGGATTTGTCCGTCGGTGATCAGAACGGCGCCGGCAAAACGCTTACGCGGGATTTCACCCGCCGCTTGGGCCAGGGCCCCGAACAACCGCGTGCCTTTGTCGCCGGCGGCGTCCCCGTCGGTGCTGAGGGCGCCGTCGTCGGTGATCTCGATGGTGCGGACCTCCAGGCCCTCGAACCGCGCCAGTCCTTCGCTGATGGATTTAAGCGCCGCCGCCGTTTCCGCCCTACGCCCGCCGACCCCCTGGCTGGATGTCCTGTCGATGGCGATCAAAGCGACGTCGCGCTGGGGTTCGTGCTCTTCGCGAACCGCCAGCGGATTGGCCAGCGCCGCCACCAGAACCGCCAGCGCCAGGACGCGAAGCGCCCATCCGCCGCCGCCCTTGACCATCGCCACCCCGGCAAGCCCGAGGCCCACGGCCGCCAACACCGCGATCAACGCGGCCGGAACCATCGGCGCCAGGGAAAGGCTGTCAGCCATGGTTCAAAACCCTTCGCGGCAGGAGCGCGGTCATTTGCCCAGCCTCTTGAGGATGGCCGGCAGGTGAACCTGGTCGGCTTTGTAGTTTCCGGTCAGGGTGTACATGATCAGGTTGATCCCAAACCGGAACGCCATTTCCCGTTGCCTCTCACCGCCCGGCACCACCGGGTACAGGGGGCGCCCGGCGTCGTCCGTGGCCCAGGCGGCGGCCCAGTCGTGGCCGCCGGCAATCACCGGCGAAACCCCGTCATTGACCCGTTCGCCGGCCCGCTCGACCCAAAGGGTGCCGCCGGTCCAGCGGCCGGGGAATTCCCGGATCAAGTAAAAAGAACGGGTCAATACATGGTCCGGCGGTATCGGCACCAACGGCGGAATATCCAGCCCCCGCGCCAAACGCCGAAGCGCCGAGACATCGGCGCCGCCGCCGGCGTTCCGGGTGTCGAACAGGATGGTGCCGCCGTTTTTCAGGTATTCGTTGACCCGGGCCTTGGCGGCATCGGTGGCGAGGACGCTGTCGGCCGTCACCGGCCAATACAAAAGCGGAAAGAACGCCAGTTCGTCGACGGCCGGGTCGACCCCTTGCGGCGGCCCCAATTCGGCCGCGGTTCGGCGTTTGAGGATGGTGTTGAGCCCGGTCAGGCCGGCGCGGCTGGTTTCGTCGACCTGGCTGTTTCCGGTTATGACATAGGCGAGCCGGGTTTCCAGAGAGTTGCCCAAAGCGAAGGAATCGGCGCCGGCATGGTTGCCGGCCCGGGCCACGCCGGCCGCGCCCGGCGCCAGCACAAGCGCCAGCCCCGTCACCGGGCCAACCCAGGGCCGGAAATGCAACAGTCCCCGAAGGCTCAGGCTGGCGGCGAAATCGACCAGCGCCAGCACCAGGGCCAAGGTCAACAGCCAGGGCCTGAGATCGGTTTCCTGGGTCTTGCCGTATTCGGCCCGGGAAACGCCGCCGGGCAGCGGCCCGATGGGGATCGGCGATACCAGGCCCGCCGACAGGTTGAGCGCCCTTCGGGCCGTTTTTTGTCCGTAATAGCCGGGCGGGTGCGCCGCCGATACCCGGGTTTTCCCGAATGCCTCGGCGGGTATGGACCGGGCGCTGGCGATGGCCGGCCCCAGACGGCCGAAGCCGTCGAGGGTGGAAAGAGGGTCCAGTGGCGGACCGGCGGCCTTGGCGACGACGCCTTGGCTCAGCGCCACCAGGCGCCGCAACATATCAACGAACAGGCCGGAAAGCGGCAGGTTCGACCACTGGGCGTTGGCGGTGGTGTGGACCAGCACCAGCCAGCCCTTGCCGCGCCGTTCCGCGGTCACCAAAGGCGTTCCATCGTCGAGGCGGGCCCAGGTTTTCTCCGCCAGATCGAGGGCCGGCTGGGCCAGCACCTGACGTTTGACGGTCACGTCGCCGGGAACGGCAAGGCCGTGGAAGGGGCTCGCGGCTTCGAAGGTTGCCAGCTTCGCCGGCTCGCTCCACGACATGGCGCCGCCGATGACCCGGTACCCCTGGCGCAGGCGCACCGGCAACAATGGCCCGCCTCCGTCCCTGGCCCCGTCGTCGCCGGTTTCATTCGCCAACAGGGGTCCGGCGAACCTGACGGCGGTGCCCCCGGCCCGGATCCAGTTTTCCAGGGCCTGGCGCACGGTTTTTCCCGACTGTCCGGGATCGGCCAACACGGCGACCGCCAGCGGCCGTTTCAAAAGGTCTTCCAGGCTGCCGTGGCGGACTTCGGTGAAGGGGTTAAGGGCGCGCTCCAGGTAATAAAGGTCGCTCAACAGCGGTTGATCCCCGGTGGCGCCGGTCCCGGAAACCAACCCCACCGGGCGGCGGCGCCAACGTTCGTCGGTCAGAACCACGGCCCCGGCGGTGCCGGCGTTTTCGATCTCCAACCGTTGCAGCTTGTTCAACAACTCCGTCGGCAACGTCAAGCCGGTCTCGGCGCCGGTCTTGCCGGCGGCGAAGGCCAGCGGCTCACGGGCCAACAACCGCCCATCCTCGCCGAGGGCCCGGACCCAGACCGTCGCCACGCCCTCGGGCGACGCCCTTTCGGCTCTCAGGGTCAAGGTTCCCCCTTCGGCGCGGGGCGGACGCAGCACCGGCGCCAGCCGGGGCAGGGGATCGCTGACGACGGTGACCCCGCCCAGCCGCTGCAACGGCTGAACAAGGTCGGCCATGGTCTTGCCGCCGGGGGCTTCCCGCAGGCCGTCGCTCAGCCATACCACGTCTCCCGGCCGGGCATCGGCAAGCCCGCCAGGCTTCGACCCAGGCTTCGACAAGGCATCCAACAACGGTTTCAGCGCCGTTTGCCGGTCCGTGGGCCAGGGTTTGGGCTGCAAGGAATGGAACAGCCGCCGGGCATCGGCGGCGGCTATCATCCGGATCGTCCCCGGCGGCGCTTCGTTTTCCACCGGCGCCGTGGTCACCACCACCACCGGCCGGGAGTCGCGTTCCGCCTGATCGGCGAGGCCACTCAGCATCGCCCGGCGCTGTGGCCAATGGGCGGCCGCCGCCCAGCCGTCGTCGATAATGACGATCAGCGGCCCCTTGCCGGTCAACCGGGCGCCGGCATTCAACAACGGGTGCGACACCGCGAGGATGATCACCATCGCCAGAACCAAGCGCAGGATCAGAAGCCACAGGGGGGTTTTGGCGGAGCTTTCCTCCCGCCTCTTCAAACCCAACAGCAGCCATACCGGGGGAAACCGGATCGTAGTCGGGATCGGCGGCGTCAGCCTCAACAGCCACCAGATCACCGGCAACGCGACAAGCGCCGCAAGGGCAAAGGGGGCGGCAAAGGATATGGCGCCGACGCTCAGCACCGCTCAGTCACCGGTCTTTTCCGACAGCACCAGGTAAAGGGCCAGCAGCGATGTTTCCGGAGAGTGGTCCGTATGATGGACGGCGTAACTCCAGCCGAACGACCTGGCCAGCGCCTCGAGGCTCTGGTTGTGGCGGTGGAACGCTTGAAGATAGTCGTCGCGCATGGATTCCACCCGCCCGATCAATACGTCGCCTTCGTCCTCCATGCCCTCGAACCGGACGCGGCCGGAAAACGGCAGCGTTTCTTCCGCCGGGTCCAGCACCTGGAGCAAATGCCCGCGGACGCCCTGGTTGGCGAAAACCCCTATCGCTTCCCTGATCTCTTCCAGGGGCGACAGGAAATCGCCGATCAACACGACGCGGCCGTAACGGGGAAGCGGCTCGAAGGCCGGCAGGCTGTCATGAAGGGTTTCCGCCTTTTTGTCCTGGACCTCGATCATCGACCACAACCGGATCAGCATGCCGCGCCCCGTCGCCGGCGGCATGCCGGCGCCCAGGATCGCCACGTGTTCCCCGCCCCGGATCAGAAGCGACGCCAGGGCCAGCAAAAGCATATCGGCGCGTTCGATCTTGCTGCGCAGGTTATCGGACGACCGATACGACATGGATGGCGATCCGTCCCGCCACAGCCAGACGCTTTGCGCCGCTTCCCATTCTGTCTCGCGGACGTAGACCGGCTGCGACTTGGCCGATTGCCGCCAGTCGATCAACTGCGTGGAATCACCGAATTCATAACGCCGGAACTGCCAAAAGGTTTCCCCCTGGCCGACGCGGCGGCGGCCGTGAACGCCTTGTGAAACGGTTGCCGCCACCCGTTCGGCGGCGACCAGCAACGGCGGCAGGTGAGCGGCCAGTTCCTCCGCTCTGTGGTGGAGGTCCGAAGAATGATGCCTAAGCGAACCGCGCGCCGTCATGATGCTTTTCCAACCTCGGCCGGAACCGCCGCCGCCGGGAATCTATCAGGCAATCCGGTCACATAGCCGGTCGATGATGCCGCTAAGCGTGACCCCTTCCGCCCGGGCGGAGAAGGTCAGGGCCATGCGGTGGCGCAGGATCGGATGCGTCAACGCCAGCACGTCGTCGATGCTGGGGGCCAGGCGGCCCTCGATCACCGATCGGGCACGCACGCCCAGCATCAACGCCTGGGTGGCCCGGGGTCCCGGTCCCCAGGAAACGTTCTTTTTCACGTCTTCGATGTCGGAGGTTTCCGGTCGCCCGGCGCGAACCAGCTCGAGGATCGCCTCGGCCACGCTTTCGCCGACGGGAACGTGGCGGACGAGGCCTTGCGCCTCGATCAGGGCCTTGGCGTCCATCACCTGGACCGGTTCGGGCACGATGGTGCCGGTGGTGTTGACGATGATCTGGCGTTCGCCTTCCAAATCCGGGTAATCCACGTCCACCTGCATGAAAAAGCGGTCGAGCTGCGCTTCCGGCAACGGATAGGTGCCTTCCAGCTCCAGCGGGTTCTGGGTCGCCAGTACATGGAACGGCACCGGCAGGTCATGGTATTGGCCGGCCACGGACACCCGGCGCTCCTGCATCGCCTGCAGGAGCGCCGATTGGGTGCGCGGGCTGGCACGGTTGATTTCGTCGGCCATCAACAACTGGCAGAACACCGGGCCCTTGATGAAACGGAACGCACGGCGGCCTTTTTCCGATTCCTCCAGCACCTCTGAACCGAGGATGTCGGCGGGCATCAGGTCGGGCGTGAACTGCACGCGCCGGTCATCGAGGCCGAAAACGGTGCCGAGCGTTTCCACCAGCAGCGTCTTGCCCAGGCCTGGCACCCCGATCAACAGAAGATGGCCGCCGGCGAGGAGCGTGATCAGGGTTTCCTCGACCACCCGGGACTGACCATAGATTAAACGGCCGATGCCGTCCCGGGCGGCGGCGATGTCGCGCCCCAGTTGATCTATGGCGTCGATAAGCTGGTTCGAATTGTCTAGTATCGCTTTATCTTTGTTTTTGGCTGTTGCTTTCACGGCAACGCCTCCCTGGTTACATAATAATATGGGCAAAAACGCGCACGAACCCAACAGTTTGTCATCCCTCCCCGGGAACCCGGCGGCGGCCCCCGCCGATGGCCAGGCCCGGGGGCCGAAAGGGTTCCGGCTCAAGCCCGGACAGGTCCTCTGCGGCGACCTGGATATGCGCATCGACCGCAACGGCGTCTGGTACCATCACGGCTCTCCGATCGGCCGCAAAGAACTGGTGCGCCTGTTTTCCACCGTGCTGCGCCGCGACGAGGCCGGCGATTACTGGCTGATCACCCCGGCCGAGGTCGGCCGCATCGAGGTCGAGGACGCGCCGTTCATGGCCGTGGAACTTACCACGTCAGGCGCCGGCGCCGAGCAAATCATTAGTCTCAGGACCAATGTTGACAAAATTGTGACCGTCGACGGCGACCACCCGATCCGTTGCGACATCGACCCCGAAACCGGCGAGCCGTCGCCCTATCTGGTCATGGACGGTGGCGTCGAGGCCCGCATTGCGCGCGCCGTCTATTACGAGTTGGTGGCCCTGGGCGTTGAGGAAAAGCATAACGGCGAACCCTCCTTCGGGGTCCGGAGCAGCGGCGCCTTTTTCCCCCTCGGCAAACTGGACGGCGGACCATGACCGGCGCGGCGCCCGCCTTAAGCCCTGAACAGGTCATCGAACGCCTGCGGAGACCGGTCCCCGAAGGCGCGCCGACGCGGGGCGACCATGACCTTAACCCGGGCATGGAGCCGGCCGCGACCCTGACCCCGGCCGCCGTCCTGGTGCCGCTGGTGACCCGCCCGGACGGCCTGACGGCGATGTTCACCCAGCGCACGGACCACCTGCTTCATCACGCCGGACAAATCAGCTTTCCCGGCGGCCATATGGACCCCGGCGACGACACGCCGGAGGAAACGGCCTTGCGCGAGACCGAGGAGGAGGTCGGACTCGACCGCCGGCACGTGGAAATCGTCGGCCGCCTCGACCGGCACGTGACCCGGACCGGTTTTTCCATCACCCCCGTCGTCGCCCTGGTGACGCCGCCTTTCGAAACCAACCCCGACCCCGAAGAGGTCGAGGAAGTGTTCGAGGTGCCGCTTTCGTTTTTCCTCGATCCGGCCAACCACCAGCGCCATAGCCGCGAGTTCGAAGGCCGGACCCGGGAATTCCATGCCATGCCCTTCGGGGACTATTATATCTGGGGCGCCACCGCCAGCGTGCTGATCAACCTTTACGAGGTTCTGAGGAACCAGCCATGAGGATATTTCTGACATACATTCTCCCCTTGGCGTTGCCGACCCTGGTCTACATCGCCTGGGTGGGGTATGCGCGCAAGAAACACATGGCCAGGGGCGGGGACGACGGCGGGGGCGACGGCGACCTGCCGGGGTTGCGGCGCGGGCCATTGTTCTGGAGCCTGGTCGCCGGTTTCGTGCTGATGCTGGGCGGCTTGGCTACCCTCGCCCTGATGACGGGCGCGCCCCCCGACAGCGGCGAATACCAATCACCCCGCTTGCAGGACGGAAAGATCGTGCCGCCGTACTTTAAGAAAGACTGACGGTCCCGAGGTAACTCATGGTGTCCCTGAACGCCTCCAATGGCCCGACCGGCAAGATATCGCCCCAGCCGTGGTTGACGGCGCCCGAAACCCGGACCGTCGTCGAGGCGCTGACGGCCGATGGCGCCGAGGTCCGTTTCGTCGGCGGCTGCGTGCGCGACGCCATGGCCCAACGGCCGGTCGAGGACGTCGATATCGGCACCCCGGATAAGCCTAAGACCGTCATCGGGCTGCTGGAAAAGGCCGGCATCAAGGCCGTTCCCACCGGTATCGAGCACGGCACCGTCACCGCCGTCGTCGGCGACAAGAAGTTCGAGATCACGACGCTGCGCCGCGACGTGAAAACCGACGGCCGGCGGGCCAAGGTCGCCTTCACCGACGACTGGACGATCGATTCCGAGCGCCGGGACTTCACCATCAACGCGCTGTCGGCGACGCCGGATGGCGACGTCTACGACCCCCATGACGGCATCGGCGATTTGGCGTGCGGCAATATCCGCTTCGTCGGCCTGGCCGTCGACAGGATCGAGGAGGACGTGCTCCGGCTGCTCCGGTTTTTCCGCTTCTACGGCCTTTTTGGGCGCCCGCCCCCCGACCAGGACGCCATGGCCGCCTGCCGCGACCAAGCCAACAAGCTGCCCGGCCTTTCCGGTGAGCGCATCCGCGACGAAATGTTCAAGATCCTGCTGGTGCCGGAGCCCGCCGACATCACCGTGCTGATGCGTGGCCTCGGTATTTTCGACCATATCCTGCCCGAGGCCGGAGACGTCGGACGCCTGAGGATGATCGGGTGGCTGGAAACCGGCGCCATCAAGATCGATTCCGTGGCCCCCGATCCGCTGCGCCGGCTGGCGGCGCTGCTGGACACCGGCGCCGAAGGCTCGCAAGCGGTGGCCGGCCGGTTTAAGCTTTCCAACCCGCAGGCGCGGCGTCTTTCGGCCCTGGCGGCGGCGCCGGCGGATATCGGCCCCGATGCGGACGCCGCCGCCGTCAACCGGGCACTCCGCCGCCTCGGCCCCGATACGGTCCGCGACCTGGCGCTGCTGGCCTGGGCCGGGGAGTTGTCGCTCACGCCGCGGCTGCCGGCGGGACGGACGCAGGCGTGGATCGGGCTGTTGGAAACCTGCGATGGCTGGCAGGGCGTGGTGTTCCCGATTCGGGGCGAGGACGTGGCCGCCCTCGGCGTTGCCGAAGGCCCCCGCATAGGGGAGCTTCTGGCCCGGGTCGAGGACTGGTGGGAGGACGGCGATTACGCCGCCGCCCGCGATGAATGCCTGGAAAAGCTGAAATCGCTGCTCGAAGAGGACGGCTGAAGCCTACGGCCACCTCACCTCCGGCGGCAGCGACATCAGGATGGCTTCCGTATTGCCGCCGGTTCTGAGGCCGAACTGAGTGCCGCGGTCGTAAAGCAGGTTGAATTCCACATAGCGTCCGCGCTTGACGAGCTGCGCCCGGCGCTCGTCGTCGGTCCAGTCCTCGTCCATGTGTCGGAGCACCAGCGCCGGGTAAACGTCGAGGAAGGCGCGGCCGACGTCCTGGGTGAAGGCGAAGTCCTTTTCCCAATCGCCGGTATTGAGGTTGTCGTAGAAGATGCCGCCGACGCCTCGGGCTTCGCCCCGGTGCGGCAGGAAGAAGTATTCGTCGCACCATTTCTTGAACTTCGGATAATAGTCCGCGTCGTGCCGGTCGCAGGCGTCCTTGTAGGCGCCGTGGAAATCGGCGGTGTCGGCCTCGATGGGGAATACCGGGGTCAGGTCTGCGCCGCCGCCGAACCAGCCCTGGGTGGTGACGATCATACGCGTGTTCATGTGCGCCGCCGGCACCAGCGGCGAGCAGGGATGGATGACCACCGACACGCCGGAGGCCCAGAAACGGGGGTCTTCGGCGGCGCCGGGAATCTTGCCGCGGTATTGTTCGGAAAATTCGCCCCAGACGGTGGAAACGTTGACGCCGGCCTTTTCCAGCACCCGTCCGCGCATCACCGACATGACGCCGCCTCCGCCCCCGTCCTCATTGTTTTCGTTCCGCCGCCAGGGCGCTTGCTCGAACCGGCCGGGCTCGCCCGCGCTGGTGCCGTTCGGTCCGGTGACGCCGTCCTCGCAGGCCTCCAACGCCCGGCACAAATCGTCGCCGAACGCCTGGAACCAGACCGAGGCCCGTTTACGGTGGTCTTCGCTGCCATAGTCGTCGGCGTCCTTCATTCCCTCCCCTCCGGGAATCCTTCCGTCTGGCGCAGGGCCTCGCCGAGCACCATGGCCAGCGCCTGGGCGACGTTCAACGAGCGCGTGCCGGGCGCCATCGGCACCCTGATGGCGTGCTCGGCGGCGTCATGGACTTCTTCCGGCACGCCGGCGCTTTCGCGGCCCAACAACAATATGTCATCGGCCCGGAAAGTGAATTGCAAATAGCTCCGTTCGGCTTTCGTGGTCAACAGTACCAGGCGGCCGGGTTGGTCCCGAAGGCTGTCCTGGTACGCCTCCCACGAGACGTGATCGGCAAGGTCCAGCCGGTCCAGGTAGTCCATGCCGGCGCGGCGCAGTTTCCTGTCGGAGACCGCGAACCCGGAAGGCCCGATGATATCGACGCCGACACCCAGGCACGCCGCCGTCCGCATCACCGCGCCGGCGTTGCCGGGGATGTCCGGTTGGTAGAGGGCTATTCTCATCGAAATATCCAGGTCCGGGGGGTCCGAAAACGATTTGCCAGTGGGGGTTTTTTTCATTATACTGTTCGTGCTTGACGTATCCACGCCGGCGGGCCGTGAGGCCTTAATTCCCGCCGGATTTTTCCCCTTGTCATCCTTGCCTGGGAACGGGACCTTTCGTAAAGTTGGCGGGTGACCGGAATCGGGGGTTCGGGTGCGTCCGACGGGGCCGGAGTGAGGAGAACCCATGACCGATACGGTTGACACCGACGACAAGACCCGCCGAGATTTCCTGCTTCTTTCCACCGTCGCCGTCGGCGCCGTCGGCTCCGCCTTGGCCGCATGGCCGTTCATCGACGTAATGAACCCGGCCGCCGATACGATGGCGCTTTCAACCACCGAGGTCGACCTGGAGCCCATCGAAGAGGGCATGAGCATCACCGTGGTCTGGCGCGGCAAGCCGGTGTTCATCCGCCACCGCACGGCGGCCGAGATCAAGGAAGCCGGGGCCGTGCCCCTGGACGACCTGATCGACCCCGAGGCCGACAAGGACCGGGTGCAAAAGCCCCAATGGCTGATCATGGTCGGCATCTGCACCCATCTCGGCTGCATCCCCCTGGGCCAGAAGGCGAACGACCCGAAGGGCGAGTACGGCGGCTGGTTCTGCCCGTGTCATGGGTCGCACTACGATTCGTCGGGGCGTATCCGCAAGGGCCCGGCGCCGGAAAACCTCTGGATACCCGCCTATACGTTCCTGACCGACACCACGATCCGGATCGGATAGGGGCGCCCAGGCCGTGAGCAATCGTTTCTACGAAAACCCGGTCATCAAGTGGATCGAATACCGGCTGCCGATTTTCCATTTTATCGACGAATCGGTGGGGTCCGGGTATCCGACGCCGAAAAACCTTAACTACTGGTGGAACTTCGGCTCGCTGGCCGGCATCGTCCTGGTGATCATGATCGCGTCGGGAATCGTGCTGGCCATGAGCTACACGCCGCACGTGGATTACGCCTTCGAATCGGTCGAGCGCACCATGCGCGACGTCAATTACGGCTGGCTGATGCGCTATATCCACTCCAACGGCGGCTCCATGTTCTTTATCGTCGTCTACATTCACATGTTCCGCGGCATGTATTACGGGTCATTCAAGGAACCGCGCGAGTTGTTGTGGATACTGGGGGTTTTCATAGTCCTGGCGATGATGGCCACCGCCTTCATGGGCTACGTGCTGCCGTGGGGACAGATGAGTTTCTGGGCGGCGACGGTGATCACCAACCTGTTCTCGGCCATCCCCTTGATCGGCGACGCCATCGTCACCTGGCTGTGGGGCGGGTTCTCGGTCGACAACCCGACGCTCAACCGCTTCTACGCCTTCCATTACCTGTTGCCGTTCGTGCTGTTCGGGCTGGTGTTCGTGCACCTGTGGGCGTTGCACGTGCACAAGTCCAACAACCCCGTCGGCGTCGACATCAAGGGGCCGCAGGACACCATCCCCTTCCACCCCTATTACACCATGAAGGACCTGTACGGGCTCGGCGTGTTCATGATCTTCTTCATGTTCTTCGTCTTCTTCGCCCCCAACTTCTTCAGCGAGCCCGACAACTACATCAAGGCCAACCCCATGGTGACGCCGACCCACATCGTGCCGGAATGGTATTTCCTGCCCTATTACGCGATCCTGCGCGCGGTGCCGGACATATGGTTCGTTTCGGCCAAGCTGGGCGGCGTCATCGGCATGTTCGGCTCGATCCTGGTCCTGCTGCTTTTGCCGTGGCTCGACCGTTCCCCGGTCCGCAGCGCCCGTTTCCGCCCTATCTACAAGCAGTTCTTCTGGGTATTCGTGGTCGACTGCATCATCCTCGGCTGGGTCGGCGCCAACACGCCGGACGCCGTTTTCCACGGCGTGCCGTTCCTGTGGATCGGCCGCGTCTCGACGGCGTATTACTTCGGCCATATCCTCATCCTCATCCCGCTGATCAGCATCCTGGAAAAGCCGAAGCCGCTGCCCGACAGCATCAGCGCCGCGGTGACGGAAGGCGGCGGGGCGACGGAGGCGGCCGAATGACGATCAAACGGTTCCCTGTCTCCGCCCCGGCATTGGCTCTCGCGGCGGCGCTTGCTTTCCCGTCCGGCGACGCCCTAGCCGCCGCCGACGTCAAGCCCGAAGCCCGGGACTGGTCCTTCCAGGGCCTGTTCGGGACCTACGACCGCGGCGCATCGCAACGGGGATTCCAGGTCTACCGCGAGGTCTGCGCCGCCTGTCATTCGCTCAGCCTCGTCGCCTACCGCAACCTCGCCGGCATCGGCCTCAGCGAGGACCAGATCAAGGCCGCCGCCGCCGAATACGAGGTCACCGACGGCCCCAACGAGGAAGGCGAGATGTTCTCCCGCCCGGCCAGGCCGTCGGACCGCTTCGCCGCGCCCTTTGCCAACGACAACGCGGCCCGCGCGTCGAACAACGGCGCCCTGCCGCCTGATTTGTCCTTAATGACCAAGGCGCGGAAGGGTGGCCCCGATTACCTCTATGCGCTGTTGACCGGCTACAAGGAAGAGCCGCCCGAAGGCGTGAAGTTGATGGAAGGCATGCAGTACAACGTCTACTTCCCCAATCACCAGATCGCCATGGCGTCGCCGCTGGCCGACGACGCGGTCGAATACGCCGACGGCACCAAGCCGACCCTGGCGCAGCTTTCCGAGGACGTGACCACGTTCCTGGCCTGGGCGGCGGAGCCGGAATTGGAGGAACGCAAGCGCATGGGCGTCAAGGTTTTGCTGTTCCTGATCGTGCTGACGGCGATGCTGTACGCGCTCAAGCGCCAAGTCTGGCGCGACCAGCACTAGGCCGCACGGCCCCGGGCCGATTAACCCACGCCCTTCCCGTTCACTTCTTGCGTTTACGTTTGCCCTTGCCCTTGGCCTCGATCCTAGCCTTCAGGGTGTTGTACATATCGAGCGCCTTCTTGGGCTTCTCCCCCTTGTGAACCACCGCGCTCACCGCCTGGATCATGGCCACCGGGCAATCGGACTGGAAGATGTTGCGCCCCATGTCGACGCCGGCGGCGCCCTGGTCGACGGCCTTGTAGGCCATGGTCAAGGCGTCCAGTTCCGGCAGCTTCTTGCCGCCGGCGATGACGATGGGCACCGGGCAGCCGGCGGTGATTTGCTCGAAGCCCTCCTCGACGAAGTAGCTCTTGACGTAATGGGCGCCGAGCTCGGCGGCGATCCGGGTGGCGAGGCCGAAATACCGGGCGTCGCGCTTCATGTCGGCGCCGACGCCGGTGACGGCAAGGGTCGGGATGCCGTAGCGGTTGCCGGTGTCGATCAGCTTGATCAGGTTCTTGATGGATTGGTGCTCATAGGGGGCGCCGATATAAATCTGCGTCGTGATGGCGGCGGCGTTGAGGCGGATGGCGTCGTCGATATCGACGGCGACGGTTTCGTTTGAAAGCTCGCTCAGGATGCTCTGTCCGCCCGAACAGCGCAGGACCACGGGCTTATTGGTTTCCGATGAGACGCAGGCGCGAAGGACGCCGCGGGTACACATCAGCACATCGGCGTAAGGGATCAGCGGCGCGATGGACAGGTCGATGCGTTCCAGGCCGCTCGCCGGCCCCTGGAAATAGCCGTGGTCGAAGGCCAGCATCACGGTGCGGCCGCTCTTCGGATTGAAGATCCGGGCCAGCCGGTTTTGCATGCCCCAGTCGAGCGCGCCCGAGCCCTTGAGGAAAAAGGCCTTGTTTTTTTGTCGAATGCCGAGGCCGAAATCCTTGCCGGTCTTGATATCGTCCTTGTCAGCCATGATGGTTTTTCCTCCTGCCCTTTCTTATCCACTAGCAGATTAATGGCATTTGGCCTTATCGCAAGGCCGCCGCGATATTGCCGCCGTCGACGGTGAGCACGGCGGCTGTGGTCTTGGGCGAAAGCGCCAGATCGACGAAGGCCCGGGCGACGTCTTCGGCCGTGACCTCCTGGCGCAAAAGATTGCCGCTCATGTATTCCGCCTGGCTCACGCCCCGGGCCCGGGCCCGCGCCTTGACCATGTCGCCGGTCAACAGCCCGGAACGGATGCGGTCGGCGTTGACGGCGTTCGACCGGATGCCCTGATCCCCGTAATCGAGCGCGTACTGACGCATCAGGGCCAGCGCCGCCGCCTTCGGCAACCCGTAGGGGCCGAAATCACGGCCTGGATTGACGGCCTGCTTCGAGGCGTTGAACAACAAACAACCGCCGGCGCCCTGGGCCTCCATGATGCGGACGGCGTTTTTGGCGACCGCCTGATGGGCGAAGAAGTTGAGCTCGAAGCTGTCGCGCAGAATTTTGTCGGAGACCTCGCCGATCGTCCCCTGCCAGGCGCCGCCGGCGTTGGAAACGACGATATCAATACCGCCATAAGCCTTCACCACCCGATCGAAGGCGCGGCGGACGGCGCGGCCGTCGGTGACGTCGCAGCCGATCCCGAGCCCGCCAATTTCCGCCGCCACGGCCCGTGCCGCCCTGACATCCCGGTCGAGCACCGCCACGGCGGCGCCTTCGGCGGCGAAGGCGCGGACGGTGGCGGCGCCGATGCCGCCGGCGGCGCCGGTCACCGCCACCACATGGCCTGAAAGCGTCCCCCGGCCGCCGTCACCCAGTTTTGCCCGTTCCAGCGGCCAGTACTCGGCGTCGAACATGTCGGCGGCGGGGATGCTCTCGTAGGCGCCGACGGCCTCGGCGCCGGCAATAACGGCGATGGTGGTCTCGGCGATGTCGGCGGCGATGGCGGCATCGGGGGCGCTTTCCCCCAACCCGAAAAGGCCCAGGCCCGGCACCAGGATCACCCGCGCCACGGGGTCGATCTCGGTCTTGCGGGTTTTGCGGCGGCGCTTGTGGCGCTTGAAATTGGCATGGCTGTCGCTGACGAAACGCGCCAGCGCCCTTTGCGTCCCCTTCCTGAAGGCATCGAGGCCGCCCATTTCCGGCGCCGGCGCAATCAGGGGATGGGCCCCGGTGCGGATGACGTGGTCCGGCGTCGCCGTGCCCTGGCGGCCGTAGCGCCCCAGATCGCGGCCGTTGACGAAGTCGCGGACATGGGGCGCGGCGCGGAAATCCATCACCAAACGCGGGCCGACCGCCGCCACCAGCCCGCGCAAGACCGGCGCCACGTCGTGGACCGGGGCAATCCTTTTCGGCCTTTTCGGCGGTTTCCCGGCCGCGAAGACCTTCTTGCGGCCCTTTTTGAGCCGCCGCTCAGCCAAGGTCACCATCCCGATCATGCGCGAATACGCCTGCTTGGCCGTGTCGCCGAAGGTAAAGATGCCGTGTTTCAACACGATCAGCCCTTCGACGCTCGGGTCCGCCTCATAGACCTCCAGCGCCTTCCTCGACAAATCGAACCCGGGCATGATGTAAGGCACGAGGCCCATTCGCTTGCCGAACACGCGGCGGCATAATTTTTCGCCGTCCTTCTGGTTGGTCAGCGACAGCACCGCGTTGGCATGGGTGTGGTCGATGAACTTGTGCGGCAGGAAGGCGTGCAGCAGCGTTTCCACCGACGGGTTGGGAGCCGTCGAATCGAGCATGTTGACCCGTTGGGCGTTGACCATGTCCGCATCCGATAGCCTTTTCAGCCCCGCCATTTCCCTGAGCGGCCCGAGGCGCACGGCGGGCAGCCCTTCGGGTTCGATGGCGGCCATATCCCGGCCCGAGCCCTTGACGCAAAGCACCTCGGTGTCTTGGCCCATGTGGTCTTTCATAATCGTCTTCACCGACGTGTTGCCGCCGCCGTGCAGCACCAGGGCGGGCTCGCCGCCCAGAAGCCTGGACGTGTAGACGCGCAGCGCCCGGTCCCTGTTGACGCGCTGTTTGGCGTAACGGCGCGCGAAGGAGCGGGCTTCGCGGTCGAACCACAGGTTCTTCATCGGCTTTTCCCCCTCCCCTAGAAATCGATGAACGTGGCGAAGTTCTCCACCGGCTCGCGCTCCGTCACCAGGGCGTTTTCCGGCGCCGCGTGGTCGGCATAGCCCAGCGACATGCCGCAGATGACGACTTCGTCCTCCGGTATGGCGAGCCGTTCGCGGATGATCCTGTGGTAGTTGGCGAAGGCGGCCTGCGGGCAAGTGTGGAGTCCCTTGCCCCGGGCGGCAATCATGATGTTTTCCAGGAACATGCCGAAATCGAGCCAGCTGCCGATTTCGAGCATCCGGTCGATGGTGAAGATCATGCCGACGGGGGCGTCGAAGAACAGGAAATTTCGCCCGTGCTGGGCGTGCATCTTTTCCTTGTCGCCCTTCTTGATGCCGAGCAGGCCGTAAAGGTCCCAGCCGATCTTGCGGCGCCGGCTCAGGTAGGGCTCCGGGAACTCAAGGGGATAGTAGTTATATTCCCGCTCGGGCTTTTCACCGCCGTCGTGGGCCTCCAGAATCGCCGCCGACAGCGCCGCTTTCGCCTCGCCGCCGACGACGGTGACCTTCCACGGCTGGAGGTTGGTGCCGCTCGGCGCGCGGCTGGCCAGCGCCAGCAGTTCAGTCACCGTTTCCCGGGAAACTGGATCGGGCAGGAAGCGCCGGATCGAGCGCCGGGAAGCGATCGCCTCTTCTACGGTTTCGGCGATGTCCGGGTTGTCGGCTGGTGCGTTCAAGTTTCCCGTTCCCCTTTGCTTGGCAATCCGTCGGCGGACTTTACGACGCGGGCGCGGCGCGTCCCACCATAAAATCCGCAAAGGTGCCTCTACCGGTCACAGGCTTTCGACGTAACGGACCATGCGACGGCGGGTTTTGGCGTCGGGCAGGCGGCCCCGGGCGGCGCCCATGTTTTCCTTCATGTGATCGACCCGGGACGTCGCCGGGATGGGAAGGCGGCTATTTGAACGTCCGGGTTTCGCCCGGCTTCATAACCACGACATTGGTCGGGAAACTGCCCAAGGCCGCCTTGAATTCCGCCGGCGTGCCCTTCAAAAGCCCGAAGGTGCCGTAATGGAACGGCACCACGGTCTTGGTCTTGAGCAGGGTCTTGACCGCATAGGCCGCGTGCGCCGGATCCATGGTGAACCAGCCGCCGATGGGCAGGAACGCCACGTCGGGCTTGTAGTATTCGGCGATGAACTTCATGTCGCCGAAAACGCCCGTGTCGCCGGCGTGATAGATGGTGTAGCCGTCCTCGAGTTTGATGATGTAGCCGGCCGGCTCGCCGCCGGGTTCCATGCTCATCTTTCCGCCGCCGTCCTTATAGACCACTTCCGACGAATGCTCGGCCCGCACCATGGTGATGGTGATGCCGTCGCCGAGGGGCTTGACCGGGCCGGATTTATTAATTCGGACCAGTTGTTTCATGCCGATCCAGCCATTGGTGGCAAAGGTGCGGCCCATGTCGGCGTTGAGCACGATCTTGGCGTCGTTCATCTTGGCGATGGCGACCGAGTCGCCGATGTGGTCGCCGTGGCCGTGGGTGATCATCACCAGATCGACCTTGCCGAGCTTCTTCAGGTCCTTCAATTTCTTAGGCGTTTTCGGGTTCTTGGTGATGAACGGATCGATCATGATCACCTTGCCCCCAGGCGTCGTGATCTTCAGCGCCGATTGCCCGAACCATTGGATTTCAGCCGCCTCGGCAGCGGTGAGACCGGCCGCCAGCACAAACGCCAGCGCCGACAAGACGCCGATGATTTTCTTTATCAACATGGTATTCCTCCCAAAGTCTTGCTGGCGGCGGGTTTTAGCCGCGCGGTTCTAATTACAAAACCCATTTATAGGGTCACCGCCCGCCTAGGGGGTAGCGTTCAGCGCAATCCCTTCCTGTTCCATTACCCGGGCGACCGACGGCACCTCGGCCATGTTTTGGGCGAAGCGCCAGATGTTCGGGTATTCGGTCGTCGGCGGGTCGACCCGAAGCCCCCAGCGAGCATGGACGAAGGCCAGCGTATCGGCCAGCGTCATATGATCGCCGATCAGCCAGTCGCGGCCTTCGAGCCAGCCCTCCAGGCGCCGGAAACAAATCGCGAAACGTTCCTCGGCCGCCGCCTTCAGGCGCCCCTGTTCGTCCCCGTCGTCGAGCCAGCGGAACGGGCGCAGCCACAGGCCGAAGGCCGGGTGTTCCTGCGAGGCGATGAACATCATCCGCATCATCATCTGGCCCCGTTCCCACGACCCGGGCGGCGGCGCCACCCGTCCGTCGCCGTATTTTTCGTCGAGATACAGCAGAATGGCGACGCTTTCCGTCATCAGGCCGTCATCGGTGGCCAGGCTCGGCACCTGGGCCATGGGGTTGACGGCCAGGTGCTCGGGCGTATTCAGCTTGTCGCGATCGCACAGCACCAGCTCGTAGTCGAGACCCAGTTCCTCGAGGATGATGTGCGGCGCCATCGAGCACGCGCCCGGCAGGCCGTAGAGTTTCATCATGATTTTTTTCTAACCACTAAGACACAAAGAAACAAAGGCCTCTTCAAAGAATGACTCTATCTATTCCATCCTTGATAAGGGGAACATTGAAATTGATTAAAAAGCCAAGACGAAGACCGGACAGTTTCAAATAGGTCAAAATTTGAGCCTTATATAACGGGATAACCTTTTCCACTGCTTTTAATTCCACAATGATGCTCTCTTCAACCATGAGATCGAACCGCAGTCCGGCGTCAATGGTGACCCCATCATAGATGATCGGCAACTTGCATTGCCGTTGGAAAGCCATGCCGCGTTTTCAAACTCGTGGACCAGACATGTCTCATAAACCGATTCCAACAGTCCCGGCCCTAGCGCTACATGGACGGCGAACGCTGAGTCAACAATCTCCTTGGCGATTTTTTCTGTCCGTTCGGGAAGAGGAGACATAATTTATCCAAGTTCTGGAGCTTCGTATCTTTGTGCCTTTGTGGTTTTCAGGAAGTCTTTTCCGGATAAAGCCTGGCCAGCCCTTCCTTCGACGCCTCGGCGACGCCGCGCTCGGTGATCAGCCCCGTCACCAGCCGGGCCGGGGTGACGTCGAAGGCCGGGTTGGCGACCGCCGTCCCTTCCGGCGTGATGGTCACCGTCTCGATATTTCCTTTGGATGTGGTGCCGGTGATGCGGACGACCTCTTCCGAACCGCGCTCCTCGATCGGGATGTCCGACCCGGCCTCAAGCGTCCAGTCGATGGTCGGCCCCGGCAGGGCGACGTAAAAGGGAATATTGTTATCGTCAGCCGCCAACGCTTTCAAATAGGTGCCGATCTTGTTGCACACGTCGCCCGCCCTGGTGGTGCGGTCGGTGCCGGTGATGCACAGGTCCACCTCGCCCTGCTGCATCAGATGGCCGCCGGCGTTATCGACGATCACCGTCGCCGGGACGCCGTGCTGACCCAGTTCCCACGCCGTCAGGCTGGCGCCTTGGTTGCGGGGCCGGGTCTCGTCGACCCACACGTGCACCGGGATACCGGCGTCGTGGGCCTTGTAGATGGGCGCCAGCGCCGTGCCCCAGTCCACCGTCGCCAGCCAGCCGGCGTTGCAGTGGGTGAGCACGCTGACCCGGTCCGCCCCTTGCTGCTGGCGTTTGTTCCAGGCGGCCTCGATCAGCGGCTTGCCGTGATCGCCGATGGCGGAGCAGATCTCGACGTCCTCGTCGCATATCTCCTGGGCGCGTTTGTAGGCCGCCCCGGCCCGCGCGTTGGGCGACAGGGGGGAAAGCAGCGCCGTCAGGTCGTCGACGGCCCAGCGTAAATTCACCGCCGTCGGCCGCGTCTGGATCAATGCCTCCCCCGCACCTTTAAGGTTTTCGTCCGACGGATCGCCGTGCATGGCCAGCGCCATGCCGTAGGCCGCCGTCGCCCCGATCAGCGGCGCGCCGCGGACTTCCATGTCGCGGATGGCATGGGCCGCGTCGCCGAGGCTTTCCATCCTGACGGTGACGAACGCGAACGGCAGTTTGGTCTGGTCGATGATCTCCACCGCCCAGCCGTCGTCGGCCGGCCAGATGGTGCGGAAAGGTTTGCCGTCAACCTTCATGGACGCCTATTCCAGCCCCTCGACGATGCAGATGTCGCGTTCGACGCCGCCGTCGAGCTTCGCTTTCGCCGCCTGGTAGACGTCCGAGTTGTAACACTCAACGGCTTCCTCCAGGCTCGGGAACTCGGTGACGACGACGCGCTGCTGCTCGTAGCCCTCCATCGTCTCGACCCGGCCGCCCCGGGCCAGGAACCTGCCGCCGTGGGCCTCGATGACCGGCCCGGCCCGTTCGGCGTAGGCCATCAGTTTATCCATGTCCTTGATGTCCATATGGGCGGCGATCCAATAGGCCTTGGCCATGCCGTCGTCTCCTCGTTCAGGTTTGCAGCGCCCGCCCGGCGACGGCGGACAGTTTCTCTACCATCTTCGGATCGCGGGCTTGCGCCTGGGTGATGATGGCGTTGTCGAGCGCCGTGTGGCAGCCGGCCCCGCAGGCCCCGGTTCGGCCGGAAAGTGCCGGCGCCACTTCCTTGACCAGCAAGCGGCCATTGTCGGCGTTGGCCAGCAGCACCTTGATGATCGCGTCCACGGTGACGTGGTCGTGGTCCGGATGCCAGCAGTCGTAATCGGTGACCATGGCGACGGTGGCGTAGCACATCTCGGCCTCGCGGGCGAGCTTGGCCTCGGGCATGTTGGTCATGCCGATGACGTCGCAGCCCCAGGACCGGTAGAGCTCGGATTCCGCCAGCGTCGAGAACTGCGGCCCTTCCATGGCCAGATACGTGCCGCCCCGCTGATAGGGGATGTCGAGTTTCTTGATCGCCGCCTCGATGGCGTCGCCGAGGCGCGGGCAGGTCGGATGGCCAAGGCCCACGTGGGCCACCAGCCCGGGGCCGAAGAAGCTCTTCTCACGGGCGAAGGTACGGTCGATGAACTGATCGGCGATGACGAAGGTGCCGGGCGGAAGTTCCTCCTTGAACGAGCCGCAGGCGGAAACGGAAATGATCTCGGTGACGCCGGCGCGCTTGAGACAGTCGATGTTGGCGCGGAAGTTGAGCTCGCTGGGCGGGATGCGGTGGCCGCGGCCGTGGCGGGGCAGGAACACCATTTTCTGCGCCCCCCGGTCCGTGGGCAGTTCGCCCATCAGAAGCTCATCCGACGGCTCGCCGAAGGGCGACGCGACCGCTTCCCAACGGGTGTTTTCGAGCCCGTCGATGTCGTAGACGCCGCTGCCGCCGATGACGCCGATGACGGGAGGAGTCCCGGGGGGCGGCGTGCCGGGGGCGTTGTCCGGGGCCGCCATCAGCCGAGGTTCCCGGCGAACAGCCCGAGCGTGCGCTTCAGCGCGGTCCTGGCGCTTTCCTCGTTATAGCTGTCGCGGCGGTCGCAGTTAAAACCATGCCCGGCGTCATAGACGTAGACAGTGACCTCGGGATGGGCGGCCGAAATGGCGTCCACGTCGTCCATCGGGATCGACCCGTCGTACTTGCCGAAATGCAGGATCGTCGGGCATTTCGGCGTTTCGTCCTTGAGGTCGACGATGCCGGCGCCGTAATAGCCGGACGCGGCGTCGAAATCGAGCCGGCAGGCGGCGGCCCAGACGACCACACCGCCCCAGCAATAGCCGATGACGCCGACCTTTCCGGCCTCCGACGCGGCTTCCCACGCGGCCCGGACGTCGGCCATCACGTTGTCCAGGTTGTCGTTGGCCTTGGTCTTGTATTCGCGGCCCAAGGCGACGTTGTCCTCGCTGTAGCCGAGCTCGACGCCTTTTTCGAAGCGGTCGAAGATGGCCGGCGCGATAGCTAGGTAGCCCTCGGCGGCCAAGCGGTCGGCGACGTCGCGGATATGGACGTTGACGCCGAAAATTTCCTGAATGACGACGACAGCGCCTTTCGGATCGCCTTCCGGCTCGGCCCGGTAGGCGTCTAAAACATGGCCGTCGGCGGCGGTTAAGGTGATGGTCTCGCCCATCTGATCCTCCCTTGGTTTTTTGTGGCGCTAAGGTAGCGCGGATTGGCCCCGGCGATAAAGCCCTTCAGGGAGAGGACCCGCATCCCCGCCTCGACAGCAATTGGGCGATTGTTTATGGTAAAAACAAAGTGCGAACACAACCCGGGGATGAGGGATGATAAATTTCGGCGTTCGAATTTTTTTTCCGGTAACGGCAATTTTCCTGTTCCTCGCCCTTGCCGGGTGCCAGAACATTCCGGTTAAGGTTCCCGAGGTGAAAACCCAGGATCCGGTTGAGATCAAGGATCCTTCCGAGATCGCACCGATCAAGTTCGATCGTGTCGGTATCAAGGTGAAACGCGGCACCCCCATCGGATCCTATGACCCCGAATTTTTTGGCCTGACCGGTTGTTTCGGGACCGGCGGGAACATTTTCTGGAACCAGGGCCGGGTGCTGGCCCGGGACATCGAATTCGCCGACCTTTTCTACGAGGAAATGAAAAACGCAAATTTCAACGTCGTCGGCAATCCGGACAAGATGTTCGCCGGCGCTTCGGACGACCGGAGGAAACCCAGTTACCTGATCGGCGGCCAGATCGAGGAAATCAAACTCAACGTCTGCGACGAAATCGATTTCTGGACCGGATGGCGGAGAAACACCCAGAAAGGCAAGGGCGCCGTCAAGGTTCTCTGGCAGGTGTATTCCGTTATCAACCGCGAGGTCGTCTATGAGACGAAGACCCAGGGAGCCGCGACCTTGGAAAGGGGCGCCGCCGACGGCGAGATGGTCATTCTTCATAACGCCTTCGCCAACGCCGTCATCAACCTGGCGGCGGACCAGGGATTCGTGGATGTCCTTTCCGCCGATGCGCCTTCCATTCTCGACATCCGAAAGGTGGATGACGTCGAACTGCTGATTAAGCCCTATCCTCCCCGCACCCGGCCGATCACCGACACCATCGACCAAACCCGCATGTCGGTGGTGACCATCGAAACCGGGTTGAGTTTCGGCTCGGGATTTTTCATTACCCCGACCCTGATCATGACCAATTTCCATGTCGTCGGGAACGGTCAGTTCATGCGGATCAAACTACTGACCGGCCGCAGGATTCTGGGCGAGGTCATTCGCCGCCACCCCAAACGTGATGTCGCCATTATCCAGGTGGAAAAAAGCGGCAACGTGCCGATCCCGATCCGCGCCACGCCGTTGAAGGTTACGGAAGAGGTTTATGCCATCGGCTCGCCAAGACAGAAAAAGATGGCGGGAACGGTGACCCGGGGAATCGTCAGTAAGTTCAGGACCAACCGCTCGGGCATGGAGGACATCCAGGCCGATGTCGACATCCAAGGCGGCAACAGCGGCGGGCCCTTGCTCGATGCCAAGGGAAACCTGGTCGGAATCAGTTACGCCGGAATCGGCCCACCAGGGAAGTTTTCTTCCGGCCTCAACTTCTTCATCCCCATCATGGATGCGTTGGACAAACTGAGACTTGGGTTCAAGACCGGCGTCGAGGATTCCTAACCCCTGCCTCGCCTTCTCCAGATACAGGTACCCCCGGGCGTCCACCGTGTCATGGGATTATGAAAGTAAGGACTAAACGTTAAACCGGAACAACAGCACGTCGCCGTCCCGGAGTTTATAATCGCGGCCTTCCTGGCGCATCTTGCCGGCGTCCTTGGCCGCCTGTTCACCGCCGAGGCCGATGAAATCGTCACAGGAAATGGTCTCGGCGCAGATGAACCCGCGGGCGAAATCGGTGTGGATTTGGCCCGCCGCGTCAAGGGCCGTGGCGCCCGAAGGCAGCGTCCGGGCATGGGCCTCCTTGGGGTTGGCGGTGAAATAGGTAATCAGCCCCAGCAACCGGTAGCCGGCATGGATGACGCGGGCCAGCCCGGTTTCGGCCAATCCCAGGCTTTCAAGGAACTCCACCCGTTCGGCCGGGTCGGAAAGCTGCGCCACCTCGTCCTCGATCCTGGCCGAGATCACCACCCAACCGGCGCCCTCGGCTTTGGCCATGGCGGCGGCCTGGGCGCTCAATTCGTTGCCATCGGCGGCGGCGTCCTCGTCGACGTTGAGGATGTACAGCACCGGCTTCGCCGTCAACAGGCCAAGGCCCTTGAAGACCTTCGCGTCCTCCGCCGTCATCTCCAACAGACGCGCCGGCTTCCCAACCTCGAGCAATCCCGACGCCTGTTCCGCCAACTTCAATTCCGCCGCCGCCGCCTTGTCGCCGCCCCGGGTTTTCTTGACCAGGGCCTCGGACCGCCGCGACAGGCTTTCCATGTCGGCCAGCATCAGTTCCGTGGTCACCGTCTCGGCGTCGCCGACGGGATCGGGGGCGCCGGTGACGTGGGCGACGCCGCCTTCGTCGAAACAGCGCAGCACGTGGCAGATGGCGTCGACCCCGCAGATTTGGCCCAAGAACTGGTTGCCCAGCCCCTCGCCCTGGGACGCCCCTTTCACCAGCCCGGCGATATCGACGAATTCGAGCTGCGTCGGCACCACCTGTCGCGGCTTGACGATGTCGGCGATGGCGTCCAGGCGGCCGTCGGGGACGGCGACCCGGCCGATGTTGGGTTCGATGGTGGTAAACGGGAAATTGGCCGCCTCCGCCGCCTGGGACTGGGTCAGGGCGTTGAACAGCGTCGATTTGCCGACGTTGGGAAGCCCGACGATGCCGCAGTTAAACCCCATTGCCGCCGTTTTCTTCCTGCTTTGACGCCGCCTCGGCGGGCTTCGGCTTTTTCGGCCTCGGCGGCGTCACCGCCCGGGCCACCTTGCTCATATAGGCGGAATCCTCGCCCTCGATCAAAAGCCCGGCGTGTTCGGCAAGCGCGTCGAGCACATTTTCCACCCACTGGGCGTCGGCCTTGGCGAAGTTCTTGAGTACGTGCCCCGTGACCTTGTCCTTGTCCCCGGGGTGGCCGATGCCGAGGCGCACGCGGCCGTAATCGGGGCCGATGTGGGCATGGATGGAGCGCAACCCGTTGTGCCCGGCATGGCCGCCGCCCCTTTTGACCCGCACCTTGCCGGCCGCAAGGTCGATTTCGTCGTGGAAGACGATGATGTCCCCGGGCGGGATCCTGTAAAACGCGCGCGCGGCTTCGACGGATTGGCCCGATTCGTTCATGAAGGTTTCGGGCTTCAGGGCCAGGACCTTGCGGCCCGAGATTTCCCCTTCGCCGACCAGGCCCCGGAACTTGGCCCGGAACGGCCCGAAGCCGTGGCGGCGGGCGATCGTGTCGATGGCCATGAATCCGATATTGTGACGGTGTTTGGCGTACCCGGTGCCCGGGTTTCCCAGTCCGACCAGCAACAGCATGGCAGGGTGCCCTCCGGCGGCCGGGGATTAGCCTTTGGAGTCCTTTTTGCCTTTGCCCTTGGCTTTTTCCTCGCCTTCGGCCTTGGCCTCGCCTTCTTTGGCCTCCGCGGCTTCGCCCTCTTCGCCCTCTTCGCCTTCGATGCCCTCTTCGCCCTCTTCACCCTCTTCGCCTTCTTCGCCTTCCTCGCCTTCCTCGCCTTCTTCTTCCTCTTCCTCGATCTCGACCAGGATCGTCGGCGCGGCGATGGTGGCGACGGTGAAGTCACGGTCGGTGACAGTCAGTTCCACGTCCTCGGGCAGTTTTATGGCGCTGATATGGACGCTGTCGCCGATGTCCAGCCCGGTCAGGTCGACGAAGATGCTTTCCGGAATCGAATCCGGCCTGCACCGCATCTCGACCGTGTGACGGACGACGTTGAGCACGCCGCCGCGCTTGATGCCGGGGCTTTCCTCGTGGTTTTCGAACACCACCTGGACGTCGATGTTGAGCCGGGTGGCTTCGCTGAAGCGCATGAAATCGACATGGATGGGGCGGTCGGTGACCGGGTCCACCTGCAGGTCGCGGGCCAGCACCCGGTGTTTTTTGCCGCCGATCTCGATCTCGAACACGCGGGCGAAGAAGCCGGGGCCCCTGATCTGGTGCAGCAGGTCCAGGGGGTCGATGGAAATCAGCACCGATTCTTCCTTGTTGCCGTAAATCACGCCCGGAACCCGGCCCGCGCGGCGGATCGTCCGGGCCGCGCCCTTGCCGGTGCCTTGGCGCAATTCGGCGGCGAGTGCCGTTGCTTGGGCCATGTCATGAAACTCCTCGGCTTCCGTCTTTCTCGAGGCCGGGGATACATACCTTTCCCGGCCCTTGGGGTCAATCAATGAAGTCAATCGAATGGATTAATCAAACAGGCTCGAAACCGATGATTCCTCGCTGATCCGGCGGATCGCCTCGGCCATCAGCGGGGCAATGGTCAACTGGTCGATATTGTGCGAGACGCGGACGGCCTCGGTGCTCTGGATGCTGTCGGTGATGACCAGCTTTTCCATCGGCGACGACGACACCCGGGCGATGGCGCCGCCCGACAGAACCCCGTGGGTCACGTACGCGTGCACCGAGGTCGCGCCCTTTTCCATCAACGCCTCGGCGGCATTGCAAAGGGTGCCCGCGGAATCGACGATATCGTCGACCAGCACGCAGCGCCGGTCCTTGACGTCGCCGATAATGTTCATGACTTCGGAAACGCCGGCCTTTTCGCGCCGCTTGTCGACGATCGCCAGGTTCGCGTTCAGCCGCTTGGCCAGCCCGCGGGCGCGCAGCACGCCGCCGACGTCCGGCGACACGATCATCAGGTCATCGCCGTCGAGCTTTTCCTCGATGTCCTTGACCATCACCGGGGCGCCGTAGAGGTTGTCCGTCGGGATGTCGAAAAATCCCTGGATCTGGCCGGAGTGCAAGTCCAGCGTCAGCACCCGGTCGGCGCCGGCCTCGGTTATCAGGTTGGCCACCAGTTTCGCCGAAATCGGCGTCCGCGGGCCCGATTTCCGGTCTTGGCGGGCGTAGCCGAAATAGGGAATGACGGCGGTGATGCGCCGGGCCGAACCGCGCCGCAGCGCATCCAGCGCCACCAGCAACTCCATCAGGTTGTCGTTGGCGGGATACGACGTCGACTGGATGACGAAAACGTCCTCGCCGCGGACATTTTCCTCGATCTCGACGAACACTTCCATGTCCGAAAACCGCCGCACGGAAGCTTTGGTCAGGGGCAGGTCGATATAGGCGGCAATCGCCTCGGCCAGGGGACGATTGCTGTTACCTGAAAGAATTTTCATCTTGCTAAGGTCATGAACTCATAAATGGCGGCGAACTGTGATCGGCAGATGGCCTGTTTCGGCAGGTTCCCAAGCGGCCATCGGTGGTTTCCCGATGATTCCGACAATTCCCGGGGCTTTGGACGCGGCGAAATTTACCAGCCCGCCATACCGCTGTAAACGGGATTCCCCGCCCCGCGGGCGGCACTGTCGGGTGGTCCCGGCCGGCCCAAGGGAAAAGCGACCCCCGGGGCGTCCACCGCGTCACGGAATTATGAAAGTGAGGACCGGGCCGGGTCATTTCGGCGGTGGGGGCGCGCGGCCCGGCACTTGCGGCAGGTCGGGGCCGCCGGAAAATTTCGGCAGTTCCGAACGGCGCGAGAATTGTTTGGATTCGATGCCGAACAGTTCCTGGATGCCGGCGACGGCGGCGTTGGAAACGATTTCCGCAGTCCGCCTCCAGGGGCCGTTGAGGCTCCCGGCCCTGACTACGTTCTCCTGTACCGCCTTGCCGACTTCCTCGCCGGTCAGGGTGCTGACGACCCAGACGATTTTCGCCTGTTGGTGGCCGCCAACGGGGACGCTGATCTTGACCCGGCCCTGGATGACGAATCCCGCCTGGCGGGGGTCCTCGGTGACGGTCATGTCCCTTTTTCGAAGGGCCTTCTTCATCGCTCCGGTCAGGGCCTCGTTGCCGTCGCCGGGGGCGCCCTGGACCTGCCGGATCAGGAATGCCGGCCGCTTCCAGGTTACCGGCGGCGGATTGGCGATGATGGGGTCCGGCCCTTGGCCGGGAACCGGCAGAAGCATGGGTTTTCCCTTGGCCGGCGGTTTGGGCTTGCGCTTCGGCGGTTGCGGGATTTTTTTCAACACCGTCGGCGTGGCGATTTTTTTCGGCTTTTGTTTGTTCTTTATTTTCACCTTCTTGGCCTTTTTGGGCGCCTTCTTCTCCGCCTCCTTGGCCGGTTTCCTATCCAATGTCCGGGGCGTCCGGGGCGCCCGGGACGTCAATGCCGCCACCGCCCGGCTTTTCGATTGTCCAGGCGCCGCCTTTTTTGCCGCCGGGGCCGGCGGCGGGGCCGCCGTTTGGTCACCCTGGGCCAAGGTCACGGGCCTGACGTAATCGTGCACCATGGCGACGATTTTGGGACCGGCGTCGAAAACCAGCAGATTGATGGCTTCCGCCGACCCCGCCATCCAAAGCCGCGAATCGGTCACCACCTGTTGGCGGTATTCGGCGATGGCGGTCCCGTAAGGAGCGCGCAATTCCCACACCGCCGTCACCCAGACGACGGAATCGCGTTCTTCGACCTTGACGATGCGCCCGGTGACGGTGGGCCCCATCCTGTTGGCTTTTTCGGTCAGGATGGCGGGCTTGCGGGCATCCCGGAGCAAGGCGGCGATGGCGTCGGCGAGCACCAGACGGGCGGCGCCGTACATGCCTTCGACGGGGACGACGAAAATCAGTTTCGAGGAATCGGCCTCGGCCGCGAAGCCTTGGGAAGCGTCCGTCGAGGCGGGACCGCCCGGGGCCGTTGCCGGACCGCCCGCCGAACAGGCACCAAGGCTAACGGCGGCGAAAAGGGCCATGAGCAGTGTGCGAAAGTAGCGTTGCATTCCCTGAACCGCGGAAGGACCCGGTATTCTCCGGCGCCCAGAACGCCAATTTTAAACAGCCGCGGAAGCCGGCCCATCCCTGTTCAAGCCGGAAAACCCGCGAATCGAATCGCCCAGATGAATCTATCAAAAAGCCGGCCGCATTTCACTTAAAACGGGGACGCCGATCCATGCCGGGGCGGCGAAAACGCAGCCGGAGGTAGTTGGGGAAGACCGGGGCCGATCGGCCGGTTTAGATATAATCCATTGATTTTATGGATTCTTATTCGAAGGCTCCAGCCCTTCCAGTTGCAGTGTCGGCGGCGGCAGGGACTCCTGGCGGCCGCCGGGGGAGATATCGGTTTTCAGGACCCGGTCTGGCCGCCCGACGCGGAAACGGGGCGCCACGACGGCCTGAAGCACGCCTTGGATTCCCTTCAGGGCGGCGTCGGCAACGACCTGGGCGACCTCGCCCCAGGGACCGGCGAAGGTGCCGGTCTCGACCAGGTTTTTCTGTGTGGCGCGGCCGATTTCCCGGCCATCGGGGGTCCGCACCGCCCAAACGACTTCCACCCGCTGCAGGTTGTCGTTCGGCGGGTCCACGCGGACCCGGCCGTCGAGGATGAACTCGGCGTAACGTTTCTCCTCGGCAACGGCGATTCCGGCGCCCTTGATTGCCGCCTTGATGGCCCGGGTCAATGACCGGTTGCCGTCGCCGGGAGCGTTGGTCACCGGACTGACCCACAGTCCGGCCAGCCGGGGACGGACGGGCTTCAGGTCCTTTTCCTCCTTGTCGATCATGGCGGCGATGATTTTCGAGCCGTTGTCGCCGACTTCCTTGATGACATTGGGCGAGCCGTAATCCCAATCCCGGCGGGTGGTGGTGACGCCCTGGGTTTCGGTGCCGATGACCTTGTCGTCGTAATCGAAAAGGATCCAATGGATCAGCATCACATAGGGAAGCGACGGGTCGTCGTCGTTGATTCTGGCCCGTCCCTTCAGCCGGTAACGGCTGTTGCCGCGGCCCTCGGTTGTGGTGTGGATGCTGTAATTCCCGAATCCATCGGCCATCGCCTCGGTCAAAAGCTTCGACATCGGCAGCGATATGCCGTCGATGGTCTGAATCCAGATTCCCGAGGTTGCGATTTCCCTGACCAGGGGGTTGAGGGAGGATTCCGGCGGCGGCTTGAAGGGCCTCGGCAGAGGCCCGCAGGCGGCGGTCAAGGCCGCCAGGGCCAGGGCAAGGGCCAGAACCAAAAACCGCGGTCGCATGAATAAAACTCGCATGGTCCAATCGCCTACATCAACGCGCAGGAAACCATCAATCCAATTAAAAGGGCGATCACCAGGATGGTCATATGGGGCATGACGCGATTCCCCTACCCCGTCAGGACGATGGCGGCCAAGCCCCGGCCGTAGTCCTTTTCCCGGCGCCGGGTGGCCCGCCGGTAGCTGAAGAACCGGGTCTCGTCGGCGCAGGTGTCTTCACCCAAACCTTCCGCCGACCTCAGCCCCAGGCCATCCAGGCGGCGGCCCAAATAGCCGGGCAGGTCGAACATGAAATGGCCGTCGCGGTCAGAGGGCTTGAAGAAATCCCCGTTCAAAGCCGAGGCGTCCAGGTATTCGGCGTGCAATTCCGCCCCCACCTCGTAGGAGTCCTGTTGGATACAGGGGCCGACGGCGGCGCTGATCCGGCCCCGTTCGGCGCCGGTGGCGCACATGGCCTCGACGGTGGCTTCGACGATGCCCGCCAAGGCGCCGCGCCAACCGGCATGGGCCGCCCCGATGACGCCCGCCTCGCCGTCGGCCAGCAGCACTGGGGCGCAGTCGGCGGTCAGAATGCCCAAGGCGATTCCCCGCCGCCGGGTCACGGCGGCGTCGGCGCGGGGGGCTTGGCCCGGTTTCCAGGGTTTGTCGACCACCGCCACGTCGGCCGAATGGACCTGGAACAGAGTCACCAGATCGTCGCCCTCCAGGCCCAGACGCCGCATGGCGAGCGAGCGGTTGGCGGCGACGTGGTCGGGATTGTCGCCGGACCCGAAACCGCAATTGAGAGAACGGAAAAGCCCTTCGCTGACGCCGCCTTGGCGGGTGAAGAACCCGTGCCGGACCCGGCTTTTCCCGTTCAACGCTTGGGTGGTGATCATGGCGTTATTATTCACCAAACGGCGGCGTTGGTATAAGGCCTTTTTGCGGCAGTCCCTACTCGAACCCCGGCGGCGGCGCCAGGCCGGGGCTGACCAGCGCCATCACCTTGAACAACCGCCCCATGGCGTCTTCGGACGTGAGGCGCAGAAGGGCGGCTTCGATTTCCCGGCCATGGGCCGGTTCCGCTGCCATCAGGGCTTCGCCGCGGACTCCGATTCCCAGCGCCTCCAGGAACGCCCCCTGGCCGACGGGACCCAGGACCCGCGCTCCGGCCCCGGCGGCGGCGCGGCCGAAGGCGGCGAAATCCACATGCGCCGTCAGGTCCGCCTCGCCCGGCGCGGCCAGGGGATCGCGGTATTCATGGTCCTTGACCGCCTGCAGGGTATCGCCGGCGGCGCTTTCCGAGTGACCGTAATCGATGAACAGCGCCGCCCCCGGTTGCCGGGCCAGGCGTCCGGCGATGGCCTCGGCCAGGGCCGCCGCCGCCGGCCGGGCCTCAAGGATATCGCCTTCCCCGGCCCCGGCCCCCGAAAGGTCCGGCGGGATGGCGCCGTCTTCCGGTGCACCGTCGGCGAGGATGAAACGAAATTCTTTCCGGTCATCGGAAACTCCGACCATCCGCTCGCGCCAGCCCTGAGGCGTCTTCTGGAATTGGCGCACCGGCAGCGCGTCGAGGAATTCATTGGCAACAATGAGCAGCGGCCCTTCCGGGACTTCGGAAAAATCGTTCCACCAATACAGGGTGCGGGCCTTTAGCACGTCCTTGGCCCCCATCAGGGCGTCTTCTTGGGATGTCTTCAGCGCCGGGCTGATTTCCACCAACGATACCGACAACGATTCCAGGAACCCCTCGGCGCCGCCCCCGGCGCGGAGCATGTCGGCCATCAGCGTGCCGCGCCCCGGCCCCAGCTCGACCAGGTTGACCGGGTCCGGCCCGCCCATGGCCCGCCATTGGACGGCGCACCACGACCCGATCAGCTCGCCGAACATCTGGCTGATTTCGGGCGCGGTGATGAAATCGCCGCCGCGGCCGAAGGGATCACGGCCCATGTAATAGCCGAGCCGGGGATGGGTCAGGGCCGCGTCCATGTATTCGGCGACGCTCAAGGGGCCGGCCTCGGCGATCCGGCGCCTCAGGTGATCGGCCAGGGAGGTCATGGCGATTCAGTTTTCCGGCCGGGCCCTGAACATCAGGACCAGCCCCGCCACCAGCAGCGGCACCGACAGCCATTGCCCCATGGTGGTGCCGAAACTCAAGAAGCCCAGGTGCGCGTCGGGCTGGCGGAAAACCTCGGCCACGGTGCGCGCCGCCCCGTACCCGGCCAAAAAGACGCCGGTCAAGAAGCCCGTGCGCCGGCGCAGCGTCTCCTTGCCCGCCAGCCACATCAGGACGGCGAACAGGATCGCCCCTTCGCCCAGGGCCTCGTAGATTTGGCTTGGGTGGCGTGGATCGGGACCGCCGCGGGGAAAGACCACCGCCCAGGGCACGTCGGTGACGCGCCCGAAAAGCTCGCCGTTGATGAAATTGGCCAGACGGCCGAAAAACAGCCCTATGGGCGCGACGCAGGCGACCCGGTCGGCTAACGGCCATAACTCTATTCCCCGCTTGCGGCAGAACAGCACCGTCGCCGCCATGACGCCGAGGAGCCCGCCGTGAAACGACATGCCGCCGCGCCAGACGGCGAATATGGACAGTGGATTTTCGAAATAATATCCGGGGTTGTAGAAAACCACGTAGCCGAACCGTCCGCCGAGGACCACGCCCAGCGTCGCCCAGATCAGGAAATCGTCGACGGCGACGTCATCGGCGACAGCCGGCGGACGCGCGGCCAGGCGGCGCATCAGCCGCCAGCCCAGCAGAAGCCCGCCGATATAGGCCAGCGCGTACCAGCGGATGACGAACGGGCCGAAGCTGATCAGCACCGGATCGATAACGGGGAAAGGAATGACAAAGGTCATGGTGCGTCAGGCCGCTTCACCGGCCAGCTTCATCGATAAGGGTCATCGGTATCGAGGAACCCGGTCACGTACTGACCGACGCCGTCCTCGAGCGGGGTAAACGGCTTGTCATAGCCGGCGGCGCTGAGCCGGTCCATCTTGGCCTCGGTGAAATACTGGTACTTGGCGCGGATTTCAGGCGGCGTATCGATGTATTTGATGTCCGGCTTCTTGCCCAGCGCGTCAAAGACCGCCTTCGTCAGGTCCTCGAAGCTCCGTGCCTTGCCGGTGCCGCAGTTGTAGATACCGTTGACGCCCTGGTTTTCCAGAAGCCAGGTGACGATATCGATGCAGTCGCCGATCCAGATGAAATCGCGGAGCTGCCCGCCATCGGCGTAGTCCGGGTTGTGGGACTTGAAAAGCACCGCCGGCTGGCCGGCTGCAGCATTGAGATAGACCTGGGAAACGACGCTCTGCATCCGCTCCTTGTGGTATTCGTTGGGGCCGAAGACATTGAAAAACTTCAGCCCCGCCCACTGCGGCGGCCGGGGTTCGTTGTCGGCGACCATGCGGGCGACCCGGCGGTCGAACAGATGCTTGGACCAGCCATAGGCGTTGAGAGGCTTGAGCCGGGAAAGCGCTTCCACGGAGTCGTCGTCGCCGAAACCCTGCGAACCGTCGCCGTAGGTGGCCGCCGACGAGGCATAGATGAACCTTACTTGTTGCTGGGTGCACCAATGCCAAAGGTCCACCGACAGCCGGAAATTGGTGTCGATGATCAAATCGACGTCGGTTTCGATGGTCGACGAAATGGCGGCCATGTGAATGACCGCCTCGATGTTGGTGGCGTTGGCGGCCAGGAAATCGAACAGGCTCTCCGGCGGCACGATACCGGCCAGTTCGCGCTTGGCGAGGTTGCGCCATTTGTCGGCCTGGCGCGGCCGGTCGCAAACGATCACCTTGCCGGCGCCTTGGCTTTCCAGCGCCCAAACGATGTTGGAGCCGATAAACCCGGCCCCTCCGGTAACCAAATACATCTAAATGTCTCGCTTAGTGGATAGAATCTAACTTATGGACCCCATACGACGGCTTCCCAAGTTCATCCGGAAAGGCGCGCGATGCGCGGTGATGCCGGCGCATCACAAGCATCGGGCAACGCATCCGGTGGGCTTGGGAAGCCGCCCTTCGGGTCCCATATCCCGGCTTCTTAGGGCGCGTCGAGCCCCCTTGCCGATGGCCCCGCATCGCCCGCGGGCGTTCTCCTGCCGAGAAACCGGGATATGGGATCGTATGGGTTCCATAAGTTAGATTCTATCCACTGAAATTCGGAGTCTTATAAGTGCACCGTCCCGTGGCCGCAAGCGGCCAGGGGGACAAGCGTTGCGCCGCCCGGCGGCCGGGAACATAATGAGCTAGGTTCCGGGGACCTATACGGTAGCCTAGAGGGAGTCACGAAAATGCAGACACGCAGCAGAATATTCGACGATCTGGCGAAAGTCGCGGGCGGCGCGGTTTCGACGCTCACCGGCCTCAAGGCCGAGATCGAGGTTCTGATCCACCAACAGATCGAACGCTTCCTTCTCGATGCCGACATGGTGCCCCGCGACGAATTCGACGCCGTTAAGGAATTGGCCGCCAACGCCCGAAGCGGCCAGGAGGCGCTTGAAAAGCGGGTCCGCAACCTGGAAAAGAAGCTCGGCGTCAAGGCCCCCGCCAAGACCAAGGCAAAAACCAAGGCCAGGGCGGCGAAAAAACCCGCCCGCAAGGCCGCCACCAAGGCGAAGCCGAAGAAAACCAAGCCAAAAAAACGGGTGAAAAAGAAATTCTCCCCCAAGGGCAAGCGCGCTTAGGCCCTGTTTTTCCCTTGATTTCCCCCTGGCCCCCCCTGGCGGGGCTTATCCACAAAAAATTGACCTTCGGGATCATTCGGCGCTTGCGTGCGAGTCCGGCTTAGGGCAGGCTACACCTAGTACCGACCGGGCATGGTTCCACTATATATGGTGGCAATAACCGTATATGGTGGTTATGCCTTTCCTGTCGGCACTTCGGCGGCGGCCAAGGACATAGGGAAGCCGCCGCCAACGGTAACAGGGGGAGCCGGCATGGCGACACTCAACGTCCTACACGAAACCTTTTCCGACAATCCGCTGGATATTGTCGAACGACTGGTGGAGCGCAACGACTGGGACTTCGACCGCCGCGGCGACGATGAAATCGCCTTTCAGGTTCCCGGCACCTGGTGCGATTACTCACTGTTTTTCGCCTGGAACGACGAAGTCGGCGCCATGCACTTTAGCTGCGCCTTCGACATGCGGGTGCCCGACAACCGGCGCCCCTTCGTGCACGAGCTTCTGGCCATGGTCAACGAGAAGNTGTGGATGGGTCATTTCGGCGTCTGGGCCGACGAAGGNCTGCCCATGTTCNGNCANGCCATGCCCATGCGNGGNACCCGGGGGCCGACNNNNGANCANNTCGANGANCTGGTCGACGTGGCNATNNTGGAATGCGANCGCTTNTANCCNACNTTCCAGTACGTGATCTGGGGCGGCAACACTGCGGCCGAGGCGATCGCCGCCGCCATGGTCGAAACCATGGGCGAGGCATGAGGGCGCGCGCACCAGTGGATTTTATCCACTAGGGGTCTTTCCGGCCCAAATTGAACCATTCTGACGGAGCGATTTTGTGCCAGGATCAAGCAAAGAAGCGCAGCGCGTATCCGAATACGGGCAAGATTCTT
>NZAZ01000019.1 GCA_002686255.1 Rhodospirillaceae bacterium | reverse complement strand
TGAGACCTGTCTGTTATGATGTGTGTATAGCATTGATTCTTATAGCAGAATCACCCAAACAGGTCATCAATTTAGTAATCCATCTGGGCAATCCGGGTTGAATAAACGCGACCGCCTGCATAGAAGATGAATGGCGGTCCGAACACGTCCCCAATGAGGCAAAAAAGTACCCGCCCGAGCATCCAAACCGTTATGGGCCGGATGGTCTTCGACGTTTCGGGTCCGCGGCATTTCCATCCCAGCTCATTGTAAGCGCCAGAGCCAGTAGTGAAAACAGGCTAATTTAGAACCTGCCGCTTGTTTAAAGGGGTTATTTCACATAGGGTTAGCGGGCGATTCCACGCTTTTTCTATAATACTCCCAAGGGCATTAAGGGGGCTGAGTGGGACCAATGCCTCTCTACTTGGGCTCTTTTTTTGAGGGCATGCTTCCATGCGTCAAATTCTGCTGAATCAGAAGGGGGCCATTGTTGCCCGCATGCCGAAACCGACGGTCGGACGTGGGTCGGTTCTGGTGCGGACCCGTTATTCCCTAATAAGCGCCGGAACCGAAATTGCCTCTTTGATGCCCGATGCCCCCTCCGGACTGGATTCAGGGCCCATGGAAAAAGCGCAAGCCTATGGAAGCTTGGCATCCCGATACCTTGGCAAAGCCGTCCGCGACCCGAAAAGAGCGGCGCAAAGGCTGAGGGCCATCACCATAGGCCGGTTACATTCCCTTATGCCGGAAAAATCCGTTACCGCTTCCATCCCGGTCAATGCCGATGGAATGGCCTGGCGTAAGGTGGGAGGCGGCAGCCAGGATTCAGAAGGCAATACGCTACGGATTGTCACCGACTCGACGAAGTTTGGCTATCAAAGCATGAGCGACGATTTTTCCATTCCAAAGGACCATGCCGTCGTTCTTGAAGTACGTGGTGAAGTTGAAAAAGGCGCCGTTTGTATTGGCCTCATCGCCGGAACCCATGGGCCTTGGATCGGGCATTCGACTTTTGGGGCGGGGGTTTTTGACGAGAATCTGATTTTTGATGCCAAAGGGTTGGAAACGGCCACGGTAGTCATCGCAAATGCCGGCCATAACGCCTCCAGCACCCTTAGAATCGATTCCATCAATATCTCCATGGCACCGCCCACACCCGACGGCGGGCCACAAAACGAAATGGACCAACAAGGCTGGAACGTTGGCTATTCCCTTGCCGGAGAAGTGGTCGAGGTGGGCCCCGGCGTCAACGATCTGGTCCCGGGGGACTTGGTTGCCTGCGCCGGCGCCGGTCAGGCGAACCATGCGGATTATGTTTCGGTAAAACGCAACCTGGTTTGCCGGGTTCCCAAGGGTTGCGACCTAAGGTGGGCGGCAACGACGACTATCGGCGTTATCGCCCTTCAGGGGGTCCGGCGAGCGGCTCCCGAGCTTGGCGAACAGATCGCCGTTATCGGCCTTGGACTGATTGGTCAGTTGACTGCCCAGATTCTTCGTGCCGCCGGTTGTCATGTTTTTGGGTTGGACCTGGATTATGAGCGTGTCAAACGTGCACTTGCGCTTGGAATGGACGATGGCGCTTCCGACACGGACGACTTCTTACGAATAGTCCGCGACAAAACCAAAGGTCACGGCGCCGACCGGATGTTGATTACGGCGGCCACGAAATCGAGCGATGTCATCAACCTGAGCATGGAAATTACCCGCAGGAAAGGCACCGTCGTTCTGGTCGGGGATGTCGGCCTGAACATCGAACGCCCGGATTTCTATCGCAAGGAAATCGACCTTTTGATGAGCACTTCCTACGGCCCGGGCCGTTATGACGCCGCCTATGAGACCGATGGGAACGATTATCCCTTTGCCTATGTGCGGTGGACCGAAAACCGGAACATGGAAAGCTATCTGGACCTGGTTTCTTCGGGGCGGCTTAATATCGAGCCCCTAATTGATACCGTCATCCCAATTGATGAAGCACCCGAAACCTACAAGGCACTTGCCGGCGGAAAGGGCGCCAAGCCGCTGGGCGTGCTTATCAGTTATCCTGAAACCGAAAAACCGGATGCGCCGGAAAAGGACGATGCCGCCATCACCCTTCGCGGGCACCGCAAACCGCAATCGGGTCCCATTAACTTTGCCCTGGTCGGGGCCGGGGCCTTCGGAACCTCCATGTTGGTTCCGCAAATGCAAAAACAGAAGGACCGATTCTTTTTGAAGGCCGTTGTCAGCAGTGACGCAACACGGGGTGGGAACTTCGCCCGCAGTCAAGGCGTCGAAATCCTTGCTTCAGACATGGAGCCGGTCCTTAGCAATCCGGAAATCGACCTTGTTGTTATTGCCACCCGCCACAACCTTCATGCGGAACAGGTTGTCCGGGCGCTGCAGGCCGGCAAGCACGTCTTTACCGAGAAGCCCTTGGCCCTCTCATGGAATGAGCTTCATTCCGTTACGGAGGCCTATAACAACCGGGAAACCGACAGTCTTTTGATGATCGGCTTCAACCGCCGTTTCGCTCCTGCGATTGTAAAGCTAAAAGAAGCCATCGCCCAAAGGCGCTCACCCCTTATTATCCATTACCGCCTGAACGGCGGCTTTATAGCTTCGGATAATTGGATACAGGGAACCGAAGGCGGGGGAAGAAACCTGGGTGAGGCATGCCATATGTATGACGTATTCCGGTTCTTGAGCGGCGCGCCCGTTGCATCGATCCAGGCGACGGCCATCGGCCCGGTTGATATGGCTTATCAACGCAATGATAATTTCTGCGCCACCGTCACATACGAGGACGGAAGCATCGGCAATCTTGTCTATACCGCGCTGGGCCCGAAGAAAGGTCTTTCCAAGGAACGCCTTGAGATATTCGCCGACGGCGAGGCTTTTGTCCTTGATGATTTTACCAGCTTGTCCCGGGCCGGCGATGACGCTCCCCTGTGGCAGTCGGCCGAGGCCGACAAAGGCCATTTCGAAGAATTCAAGCGCTTGGGCGAAACAATCGCCAACGGCAAGGAAGCGCCCATACCCTTCGACGAAATCATCGAAACCTCTTCGGTGGCCCTGCACGTCGAGGATCAGTTGTTCGGTCGGGCCTGAGCCATGGACGAAACGAAATCCATGGAGCCGAAGCTAAGGGAACCGGACGCGGCAACAAAAAGTGTGCAGCGCTTTATTTACGTTTCCGATATGCATGAAATAGGCATTTTGCCCAGCACTCGAATCAGCGCCTTCACTGAACGTCACCGCATAAAGCTGGACCGGCCGGCCTTGCGTTCCAGTTCCGGAATTTTAAGCGAAGTTGAAAAAAATAAGGCCTCCGGAGTCATCATCGAAATGCAACGCGGTTGGCCCAACCGCCGCGACTTGATGCTTTCGCGGCGGGTCCTTAAGACCGGGCTTCCTCTTTATTATTATTGGCCCAGGGAAGAGGCGGCAGAGGTTATTAACGGCCATCGTTTCTTGAGCATGGCTTGGATGTTTCTTTACATCACGGCCTATCGCATTTTTCAAAACATCCAGAGAATTAGGCCTATCGAGGATGCTGACGAGGATGCTGATTTTGAAACACGGCACGAAACTCGTCTAAAAATTTTGAGGAATAACATCGCCCCCATCCCCTTGGAAGGGATCGGTCCGGCGGGTAAAAATCCGCGTATAAAAGGTGCGGGGGTATATTTGCGTACGGACTATTGGGCAGACATAAGATCAGGCGGAAGCTACGGCCATACCTGCTATGTTGCCAAGGAACTTGCTAAAACGGTCGACAGTTTTACCTGCATCATGGGCAGCCATTTTGAACTTCTTGATGTATTTGGCCTTCATCAAGTTGTCCTAGATCCCCCGTCAGCGTTTGCTCATGAAACGGATATACTGGAAGCCAACTTCTATTATTATGATCGCTTAAAATTCTCATTTGAGATTTTTCGCCCAGCTTACATTTACGAACGTCTGGTGCCGGGAAGCTTCGCCGGTACTCGCCTTTGCCAGGAACTAAAGATTCCCTATTTGGTGGAATACAACGGTTCTGAAATCGTGATGCGGCGCGTTTTTGGGGACGGTAAGGGTTTCGAGCACGAACTTCTTTTCCAAGTGGCGGAAAGGCTGGCCTTTCAGCAAGCAACTGCCATCAATGTCGTTTCAGAAGCCATTCGCGATAGCTTGGTGGGAAACGGCATTGATAGAAAAAAGATATTTGTCAATCCGAACTGCGCCGATCCCGATGTCTATACGCCCGGAACGTCCGATGAAGTTAATGGATTGCGCCATGACCTAGGTTGGGATGACAACCATATCGTCATCGGTTTTGTCGGTACTTTTGGGGGCTGGCATGGCATTGAAGTCTTAGCGGAAGCCCTTCCCCGCATAGCCGAAGAGGTCCCTAATGCCCGTTTTCTGCTTATTGGAAAAGGCAACCTTCAAAATCTGATCATCGAGTCCTTAGACTGCCATAACCTCCATGACAAAGCGCATATGCCTGGGATGTTGCCGCAGCAGGAAACGGCGCATTTAATGAAGATATGTGATATTTTCGTTTCCCCCCATCACCGGGACATGGGAACCACCAAGTTTTTCGGCTCGCCGACCAAGGTTTTCGAATACATGGCCATGGGCGCCGGCATTGTCGCCAGCGATCTGGAGCAAATCGGCGAGGTGCTGTCTCCTGCCCTTCGGCCGTCAGATTTATCCCAAACTGATTTAGAGGTTTCCGGTCAGCGCGCCGTTCTTTGCAAGCCAGGGGATGTAGATGAATTCGTCTCCGCCGTGGTTGGGTTAGCGAAACGGCCGGACATCATTAAAGCTCTTGGCGTCAACGCCCGCCAGGCTGTTATCGGCCAGTACACCTGGTCCCGGCATGTCGAAAGATTTCTCGATTTTGCTCGTGGTCTTGATGGCACCCTGTACGAAGAAACTCCTAATGGCCCCGAAACCGAAACGCCGGCGGAAGATCGGGACATCGATCCCCTAAAGAAGGAAATTATCGATCAATGGGATAACGACCCCTGTGGGTCGCATTATGCGACCCTGGAAGGGGAATCGCGCCTCGAATGGTTCAGGGAGGTGGAACAATTCCGCTACGAGGAATTCGGCCCTTGGATGGCCGAGACCATGGAGTTCGCTAACCATGAGGGCGAAAACGTTCTTGAAATCGGCAGCGGCATGGGGGCGGACCTGACCCGTTTCGCGTTAGCGGGCGCGACGGTGACCGATTTGGACATGTCGACGGGGCATTTGAAGCTGGCACGCGAGAATTTTGACCTTAGAAACCTTGAAGGAACGTTCATCCGAGGCGATGCCGAGGACATGCCCTTTGAAGACGATACCTTTGATCTCGTTTACACGAACGGAGTCATTCACCATACGCCCAATACTTTGCAAGTGATAAAAGAAATATACCGGGTGCTCAAACCGGGCGGAAAGGTCATTTGCATGGTCTATGCGGAAAACTCGATCCAATATTGGCGAAATCTCGTTTTATGGCAAGGCCTCCGCCAAGGCCAGCTTCTTGATCTTTCCATTGGGGAAATCATGTCTCGCAGCGTTGAAATTTCCGAAACCGGCGCACGGCCTTTGGTCAAGGTTTACAGGCCGAAACAACTCAAAGAGATGTTTCGGGATTTCACTGATACGCGGATTTACCACCGGCAACTGATGCCACACGAGCCGCCGAAGCTGTTGCGGTGGTTACCTGTCAGTTTGCTGCAAAAAATCATGGGGTGGAATCTAATTATCAAGGCGCGGAAACCCCTATCGTGAGAGTCTTTGAAGGGGCCCATAAACGTCGCGCAAAATGGGTCCGTGCCTTCCTGCAGGGATGCAAATTTATTTCACGGATCTACAAACGGGCAGGTTACAAGCTAAGCTGGATGACGGTTCAGGCTTTTATGAAAGTCGACCAGGGTAGGATTCCCGAATTCCTTCGAGCACGGCCGGAAGTACCTGGGCATACGGAAATATTTCTCCGTGACGCGATGAGTCTGACCGAGAATATTGGTGAGGACCTTGAGCACCTGATCTCGGCTTTGGATTGGCTTGTCCGTTCACAGCAAGTTACCGGCACGGGCGGTTTCGCCGCGGGCTATAGTTTTCAGGACGGATGGTTGCCGCCCTATCCGGAAACCACCGGTTATATTATTCCGACCCTTTGGGATGCTTACGCCCGGCTGAGCAACGAACAGTACCATGATGCGGCAATCAAAGCGGCCGATTGGGAAATCGACATTCAAATGGACAATGGTGCCGTTCAGGCAGGTTATTGGGGCGTCGACCCTCAAGGCTTTTGGAAAGACGACCGGATTCCGGCATCTTTTAATACCGGGCAAGTCATGCAGGGGTGGAACCGAACTTTTATTGAAACCCGCGAAAAAAAATATTTGGACGCTTCCTGCCACGCCGCCGAATATCTTCTTCGGTACATCGACGAAGAAGGTATTTTTCAGGAAGGTCTTTCGCCGGGCCCTACGAATTTTATCCGTTCGTACTACACCCGGGCAGCGCATGCGCTTGCCTGGACGGGGCAGTTGGCGGAAAAGGACAGCTACCTTGCCAGTGCCAAGCGACACCTCGACTGGGTTTTGACGTGCCAACATAAGAACGGTTGGTTCGAAAATGCAAATTTTCTCCTCAACAAACCCCCTTTGACGCACACAATGGCCTATACGGCGGAAGGGCTTTTCGATGCCGGCGTTTTATTAAAGGACGACCGCTATGCCGCCGCTTCGTTTCACCATGCTGATCAAGCCATGCACGCATGTGAGCGAAGGGGCTTATTTTTGCCCGCAACGCTGGATTCCAAATGGAAAAGCATGGAGAAATTTTCCTGCTTGCCGGGCAATGCCCAATTCGCGGGGCTTTGGTTGCGTCATGGAATGAGGGTCGAAGACCTGTGCCTGATCAATGCGGGCTTGAAAATGGTTGATTGGCTGAAGGGGATCCAGTCCTTGGACAACCCCAATGACGGCATCAGGGACGGAATCGGAGGGTCTTGGCCCATTGACGGCGGGTATTCTATTTTCCGGCACCTTAGTTGGGCGGCAAAATATTTTATTGATGCCGTCATGCTGTCAATGGATGCGAAAGAAGGCCTTAAGACGGGTGTTTAGGATCTTTATTCTCGGAACTTACGATTCTAATAAGCCCGAAGAGCTATTCGAAGTGGATCTCATGCGCTACGTCGAAAATACGGGCGTATTCCTTGCCGGTATTATTTACAAAACCACTCCTGCTTTTCGCACCAACCTTCCCCTTTATACACCGATAACCGCAAAAAAGGACCGTACGGTCATACGGACCGACGATCTCAATGCACCTGAAATCGTCTCGGCTATTAAGCGCCTAAAACCTGACCTTCTGATCTATGCCGGGGGACGTGATATTCTGCGGACGCCGCTTCTTAATGCAGCAAGGCTTGGCTGCATTGGAGGACATTATGGTCATTTGCCGGATATAAGGGGCATGGGAACCGTGGAATGGAGCATCATTGAAGGAGTTCCGCCTACTGTCGCCATCCAACGCATTAACGCTGGAATCGATACCGGTGATGTCCTCATGCAGGCACCGGTTCCGCTGATGCAGGACGATACTTTCACTTCGATCCGGGAGCGCAGTTATTCCATGACAAAAGAAATGTTAGCAACTTGTGCAGGACGGCTTATGACCGGAGAAATCGAGTCTAAACCCCAGGATAAGAATTTGGGCCGCCAATACTATCGCCTTCATCCTGCGATTCAGGAATTGGCCGAAAGAAAACTGTCAAGGCTGCTTCAACAGCACCAGAAAGAACAACGGTCATCATAATGCTCTCTCGAATCCGGGCACTGTTCACAAGACTGGCTACGCCAGGAAACCGGTTTGCGCGCTTCTTTACCGCCCGAAGGGATGCTTTCGCCGAGCATTTCTGGGAAAAGGCCCGGTATTTTTGGCCGCGTCTGCCGTCCCACGGCGAGATGAATGCGATCCTCCGGCGCATGACCATCAGCGGTTTTACCGATTATACGGTGGGGCAGATGCTGGGTTATTTCGGTCAGCGTAGTTTCCTGCCGACGGAACGGGAAAAAATCGTCGCCGAGCTCAACAACAGGTTCCCCGATCAGGTTCGCCAAACCCTTGACGCCGCGGAAAAGACATCCAGCGGCATTTTTAGCTTTTTCGGAAGCGGCCCGGTTGATGTCCGCCGTGGAGAAAAGGGAGACGGCTACCGAATCGACTGGCAACTCGATACGACGACTGGGCAGCGTTATCCAAGGTTTTTTAGTAATTACCGTTGGAATTCCGGCAAAATCAAAAGTGGCGGAGCCGACATCAAGGGACCATGGGAATTGGCCCGGTGCCAGCACTTTGCCGCCCTGGGGCAGGCTTATTGGCTGACCGGTGACGAGCGATATGCACGTTGCTACGCCCAAACCATCCTGGATTTTATTAAACACAATCCGCCGGGGCACGGCATTCATTGGGCCTGCAACATGGATGTGGCTCTTAGGATGGTGGGCTGGCTCGTTAGCCTTTCTTTTTTTCAGGGCTCTCCGTCTCTTTCCTACCGGTGGTGGCGGCGGTTCCTGAAAGGGGTCGCCGCCCATGGACAGTTTCTGGCGGCAAATCTGGAATTCGGCAACATCTACAAACGGTTGGTGACTTCCAACCATTACACGGCAAATCTGCTGGGCCTTTATTGGATTTCCGTCTGCTTTCCCCATCTTGACGCGGGAATGGTTTGGCGGGGCCTGGCCGAAAGAGGGCTGGAACTGGAAATAAGAAACCAAATTCTGCCCGATGGAGGCGATTTTGAATCCAGCGTCCCTTATCACCGTTTGACCGTCGAGATGTTTCTTTCGGCNTATGCNNTGTCACNGCATTTCGGCGCCAGGTTTTCCGAAGGCTTCCGGGGGCGCCTGCTTTCGGCCCTTCGTTTCGCCAAAGCCTTGCGCCAGCCCGAAGGCCGATGGCCGCAAATTGGAGACGCCGATGATGGCCGGGCCCATATTCTGACCGGATACGGGGCTTGGCGGCAGGACTCCCAGGATCACCTGCTTGCGGCGGGTGCGCACGTTCTGAACTGCCTCGATCTTTCGGAGGACCTTCCCGAAGAGGCCCTCGTTGAACAACTGTTCTGGGGCAATTCCGCCCCTGAACGAACAGACCTTCCCTCTGTGCCCAACCCCGCCGTATTTCCCGATTTCGGCGTTGCCGTTCTTCGCGGCGGAACGTCCTACGTTTCAATAACCAACGGGCCCGTCGGCACCGAAGGTTTCGGCAACCATAAGCACAATGACCAGCTTGCAGTCGAGTGGGTGGTCGGGGAACAGCCTCTTCTGGTGGATGGCGGAAGCTATATCTACACCCGCGACCCGGCCGCTCGAAACCTGTTCCGATCGACGGCCCAACACAACACGGTTACGGTTTCCGGTAACGAACAAAACGACTTCGCTGCCGATGCCCTTTTTCGAATGGACCAGGAAGGCGATACGTTTTGGGAAGCGCCCCTCAACAAGGACGGTTTTTCCGGAATTGAGGGCCGTCACACCGCTTATGCCCGTCTCGACCCTCCCGTCACGCATAACAGAAGAGTATTGGTAAGAAACGAGGATGGGATTGTCCTAATCGACGACCTTTTGGATGGGGGGGCGGAACACGCCCTTCGCTGGCATTTTCTGCTTTATCCCGGAGTCGAAGCGGAAATCGAGGGAAGAGAAATTCGCTTTCAAGGGCCCCATGGCGGAGGCCGGATGTCGGTTTCAGTGGAAATGCCCTGGCGCCTTGAAGAAGGGTGGTATTCTTCCGGGTACGGTCGGCGCGAATCGACTTTGGCCTTGGTCGGGGAAATCAGCCAGGGGGTCGATAGGCTGCTCTTTTCCTTGGCCCCTGATAAAGAAGAGCCCCTGCCCCCCAAAGAGGTTATGGAATTGAGCAATAAATTATTTTCGGGGACGGCAAGGTCCAACAATCCTTAACAAAATAAGCCGCCAAAATCTTTTTGGCTTGTCCATGTTATTTAGGTGAGCGCCGTTTTTTTTCCGCTCCCGCATCCGCCATATTGCGGAAGAAGAATTCGTTTTTATGAAATTCGGGTACTTGAAGCATAAATTCGGCGTGAGAAATCACGACCTTATTTCCGCGAAAAGATTCTCTGATCCGACAACCTTTGGGGAGGTCGGCTTCCAGCCTGGAAAATTGCTCATTAGAGGTAATGAAAATACCCAGCACCTGGGGGTTCGTTCCGTTTATCTCGAGATAAGTTGGGAAACGCTCAAGGTGGTTTAGGTAGTACGCATATTGCCTTAAATGCCGATCATTCGGTTCAATACATACATAGGTCCCCGCGACGGAATCGCCCGTGGGAAGCGTTTCAAATTTAAGTACTTTGGTATTTAATATTCTATAGAACCGAATTTGTTCTGGCCTCTCGGCGGAAAAAAATGCAAATCCGGCCCCTGGGGTTACAACCCAACCTCTGAGATTCGCCTCACCCAAGGCGTAGTACCCCGCATACTGACCTTGATTTAGTTTTCTTCCGATTTTATATCGCTTCCCAATAAGGTCATTGACGTTCATTAGGTTATATTCGATTGCCCCCGTTATTTGGCGCAGATCTTCTTTTCCGGACTTGGAGGGGGTGGTCGGCAAAGGTCCCGCTTTCATGGGGTACCAGAATTTTGCGCCGGAGATATATGCGGCCGGTTCTCTTCCAAACATCACCGCATCCGGGCCAACGATTGTTTGACTGGCCGCACGCGCCAAATCCATCCAATGAAAATGGCGCCGGCCGGATTCGTCGAACGCGAATTGAAAATTCGGGGACGTGACGGTTAAGGTTAAAGTCACTGCAAAACTGATGACAAACAGCGTGACCTTTTCAAGGTGCAGAAAGCCCTTTCTCTTCAAAAGAAAAGAAAGAAATCTGAATAGAAGGGTATAAGAAAAAATATAAAAAAGAAAAAATTGAAGAAGCAGATAAAACGGCTGGGATTTGCCAGCATAAAAATAAACGAAAATCATTTCAGGCAGTACGGCAAGGGCGATCAACCGGGTTTGCCTGAAAAAGAGCAATCCCACTGCCGAAACGAGCCCCGTCGGCATATACATCCTTTGCAGGGCTCCCGTAAAATCCTGAAACCACGGAAGAGTGCCCCAATACAAACCTTGAGATTGGTTCCGTTGAATGTGGAATAAAAAAATCTCAATGGGGTTGGATGAATATATCGAGAGCAAGTTTCCTTGAGCTCCGCTCCAAACAAGAATTTTATCCAACATTGGCACAAAAAAGAAAACCAGGAAGGGGATTCCAATAATGAAAGAGCCGGCGGCAAGAGCCGTTAATGATTTCTTGAAATCCGATATTTCCTGGTCCCGATACGCCGCGTAGGCGTAAAACGGCAAGCCGAATACGAAAGCCATTCCGATATAATGAAAAGTCGCCCCCAGGGTGACCAGGAAGGCCCCTATCGCAAGCGGCCACGGGGCCCAATTGTCGTGGCGTCCCTTTTCCAAAGCGATCAAACCTGCCGCCCAGCAAAGGGTCATGTTCATTTCCGGGCGTACGCCGAAATTTGACATGTGTGCCGATACGGCAATTACGATCAATGAAAATAATGAAAGGGCATAAGCGAACCGAAAGGATGAATCGGCCCTTATGGAAACAACGAACCAAAGCGATAGAGCCACAAAAATTATTGGCAGCACGCCTTCGGCGTAGAACAAAGGCATGATTTTCATAACCAGCCCCAACAAGATATAATGGACCGGAGGGTGAAACCAAATGTGTTCGAAGTAATCGGGATCCGCATAAGAAAAGACCGGGTAAGACACATCCCAATGGGCGGCGACCATATACGGCGCGTTGAAAATACCGGCTTCGTCAAAATCAAAGGGGCGCAGGCCGAACAAGGCGTAGACGATGCTCAAACCGAGCACAATCAGGGCAAAGCCGTGTATCAGGCGAAGTTTCTTAATTGGAAGAAATCCGATTGGAATTTAACCTAATGACCGGGCAACTTTTTTCTCTTAATTGGCGTGTTTGATAACGACCTTGTAGAAGGAATTCGCCATTCCAGCGTAGTATTTTAACTCTCCAAACGAACGGATTTTCGCCAGTTGCTTGAGGACATAACGCGGAGTCCAGATATATGATTTAAGGATGGAATTCCTTCTTTTTACAAGCTCTTCCGCGGAATAATTTTTGATTCGCCATGGCGGCGGCGTTTCCGTGAAAATTTGATATTGGTCCCAACGCAGGCCATCCAGGAATCCCATTCTTTTGAGGTCGGTGAACTGCGTAGTGCCCGGAAACGGGGTAATAATACCAAGAGCGAGAAGATCAGGCTGCAATTCACGGATAAGCTCTTCCGTGGCCAGCATATCCTCTTCGGTTTCCCACGGGTCGGAGCCCAAAATGAATGTGGTCTCTACCTGGGGAATGCTTGCCCTCTTCGCTGCAAACACCGCCTCTTTTATGCGCTCCCTTGTCGAATTTTTCTTTATTGCCCTGAGTACCCGTTCGGAGCCGGATTCGACACCGAACATAATCCGGTAGCAACCTGTCCTGGCCAGAGTTTCAAGAAACTCCGCATCGACCGTGTTGACATGCGCGTTGACCGAATATGCCTTGATTCCCGCACCAGGTAAGCTGCGAACAATTTCGGACGCGCGATCTTTTCGAATTGTGAATGTTGAATCGTTAAACAACACAAAATTCGTGTCAAATTTGGCGACGCAACCCTCGATCTCACCCATTACATGCTCAGGCGTTCGTTCACGCATCTTGCGGCCATGCGTTAGTTCGACATTGCAAAATGTACATGCATAAGGACAACCGCGCGCCGAATCGATTTCGATCACGTTCCAGACGTTACGGGAAATACCCCTGCCGGAATGTTTTTGGGCATACCGCTCCATCTGAAGAAGATCGCGATTGGGGTAGGGAATTTCGTTGACGTCGGGAAGAGAAAGATGTGGAGGGCCAAACTTTATGTTTCCGTTATCGCGAAAAACAGTGCCCGGAATATTGTTCGGCCTAAGGTCGCCGCTTTCTACACTTTCACAAATATCGAGAATAATCCCTTCTGCTTCCTGAAGGACGCCCATATCGAAAGAGGGAAACTCCTCCAGGCACTCTTCCGGCAAAGCGGTAATATGAACGCCGCCGACAATGGTCAGAATATTTTCGTCAACATTTTTTGCGATCGAACAAAGGTCATGTCCGTTATAAATGGCAGAAGTTACGCATGACACACCAAGAATATCGGGTTTTGCTCTTTTAATTTTGTCGATGATGTAGTCAGGCTCGAAGGGCTCAATACAAAAATCCCACATCTCAACCTCGTACCCAGCATCGAGGCATACCTGGGCAAGGTATCCAATATTGATGGGATATTGAACGCCGGTCAGAATCAGGTTCTTCCCGGTATCGTGCATTTTGGCAAAAACGATTTTCATGATGATAATTACCTAAAGGCTACTGTTCATCATTGCGACCTTTTTTGCGACCTTTTTTGTCCGATAAGGGCATGAAATCGATCAAGATTTTTTGCCTGACTAACCCGGATTTCCCTTCGTGCCCGGCCCTTTCAGGCCAACGGCCAATTTCCAACAACAGCGATTATAAACCCAAATTCTTTCCCGCTTGATACAGATGTTAGTTGTATCTATACGTCTAATCGGCTCCCTGCCAATGGTACAAAAACTCCGGCAGGGAAGCTCTGGGTGTAATCCCTGTTTAGCCCGGCTAGTAAAATAAATTAGGCTAAAAAAAATAACGTACGATTTTAGCTATCCGGTCTTATTTCATACCCGATGAAGAACATCGAAGAAGGACTTTTTTTTTAATGATAGTTGTCACTGGCACTGGGCGGTGTGGAACGTCTCTGGTGGCCAATATTCTGCTGGAAGCCGGCGCCAATTTTGACAAGATATCAGAAATGCTTCCTCCGGACGAACACAACCCCAAAGGTTATTTTGAGAGCAAAGAGGTTGTGGCGCTTAATAAAGCCCTGATTTTGGGAAAGTCCGTTTCTTTTCCATCAGCCTCTGGGTCAGCCCGAGGCGGGTTATTCGGCGGGTTCATGGAAAACCTGAAAAAAATTAATTACTTTCTTCCGCCCAGGGAGGCAGTGATTGAGCGGCGCGCAGCTAAAATTAAGGATGAAATTCTAAAAATTGCCCAAAAACGGGACCAGATGGTTATCAAGGATGTCCGGTTTTCCTACACGATGGGGGCATGGGCAAAATATTTACCGATCGAAAAAGTAGCCTATTGTTTCCGTCATCCTTCCGAAGTGGCCTCATCGCTCTCAAAATCGTATAAGATACCTCTGAGCGCCGGGTATTGGGTGTGGAAAGTCAGGGTCGAAAAATTCCTCTCCCAGGCCGATGGCATTCCGATTGTTTTCATCAATTACAACAACCTCCTTGATGAAAAAACCCAAGAATCAGAAATTCAGCGCCTGTTTGAGTTTCTTGAACGCAAGGGTTCAGAAGAAGAAATAAAAAAAATTATATCGAGCGTGATTGACCGGAACTTGTATAAACAGGTTTCGATAAATGCCCAATTGCCGGAAAATATTGCCTCTCTTTATCGAACTTTGAGGGAATTTCATCGTAATTATTGTACCCTTAAACCCTTTGATAATAATCGCTTAGAGAATCCCTAAGGTTCACAGTAAATTTTCTCTATTTTCGGGAGAGGTCGTGGAAACTGTATTAAGGACTTTAACCAGAAAAAACTGTATTTTCTTTTTTTGAAGTTAATTTGCTTTAATGAACAGGTATTAAGCACTTATTTTTTTGCCCGACAGGGGCAAACAAACACAAGAATTATATTTCCGAGGAATCTTCTTGCATGAAAGTACTCGTAACCGGCGGAGCTGGTTTTATCGGAAGCCACTTGGTGGACCGTCTGGTGGATGGTGGTCACGACGTGATCGTCCTTGACAAATTCTCAGGCGGCAACAAGCTCGACCCCAAGACCATTGAAAAAATCGACCTTATTGAAGGTGATGTTCGTAATGAAGAAACCGTTCATCAGGTCACCAAGGGCTGTGATCTCGTTTATCACCTAGCAGGTTATCTTGGTGTTGATGCCGAAACGATGGAAACGGAAACTTTGGGTATCCGAAATGTCGGTAATGCATGTATCGCTGGTGGGGTTGAGCGCCTAATCTATATTTCGTCCAGTGGCGTTTATGGAAAGGCTGCGATCGAGCAAGATGTTGACGAGGACTTTCTTGCTGCCCCCATTTCCAGTTACGCGATTGCAAAACGCTATAATGAAATATACCTCCAAGCTCTCTTCCAGGAAAAACACCTTCAATCTTGTTCGCTTCGGTATTTTAATGTTTATGGCCCCCGGCAGGATGAGCGGATGGTTATTCCCCGTTTTTTTTATCAAGCATTAAAGGGTGAGCCGCTTACGGTCTACGGGAACGGCCAACAGACACGTGATTTCACCTATATTGACGATGTGATTGAAGCCACCGTCCTCTTGGCCGAGCGGTTCCAAGGGTGCGAAATTGTCAACATAGCCAAGGGCGAGGACGCATCTATTGTTGAAATTGCCAATAAAATTATCGCTCTCACGAAATCTAATTCTGAGGTTGCGCTCATCGAGCTGCCTCAGGGCCGTTATGATTTAGAGGTTCAAAGGCGGTGCGGCAATTCCGACAAGTTAAAACGGATTGCCGGTTTCATCCCCAGCCTTCCTTTGGACGAGGGGTTAAAAAAGATTTTTGAATTTATCGAAAATTCTTCCCCTGTTGCCGGGCAAATGGAAAGACCTTCCCATATGCTGGAAAGCGGACACCAACGGTAATGTCCTCTCGGGTTGACACCGATATCACAGCCAAGCTTGACGGCAATTCTGATCCTGAATTGTCTATCGTCGTCCCGGTTCTTAACGAACAAGAAAACATCCGTGAACTTTTCGACCAGATTCTAAAGGTCGTGGAAAATAACTTAAAAGTTTCCTTTGAACTGTTATTCGTTGATGACGGAAGCCGGGATCGCTCGTGGGAAATCATTTGCGCCCTCCATGATGATGACGCGCGAGTAAGGGCAATCAGGTTCTCTCGCAACTTCGGCCATCAAACCGCCCTCAAAGCCGGAATTGATTCCGCCAACGGGGCGGCGGTGATAACTATGGATGCCGACCTTCAGCACCCGCCCGCAATGATTGAAACCCTATATGCCAAGTGGAAGGAAGGTTTCGAGGTCGTCAATACCGCCAAGCAGGACACCAAAGGTTTGGGATTTATAAAAAAAACCTTCACCAAGATGGGATATTTTATAATCAACCTGTTGGCCGAAGTCCGGATAGAGCCCGGCGCCGCGGATTTCCGTTTAATGGACCGACGCGTTGTGGATTACATACGGGGGCTCGGCGAAGTACAGCTTCTTCTTCGAGGCATCGTAAACTGGCTTGGGTTTAGCTCCACAACGTTGGAATACGTAGCTGAAGCAAGATTCGCCGGCAAATCAAAATATACGCTCCGGCAACTCACATCCCTTGTTCTTTGGGGCGTCATGTCGTTTTCCGGGGCACCCTTGCGGTTGTCTGTTTACGTCGGTTTTACGGCTGCTTCCCTGGGCTTTGGCTACGGCCTCTTTTTAACCATACGATGGTTTTTAGTAGGCGTTGATATTCCTGGTTGGACGACCACAAGTGCCCTCATCTTGTTTTTCAGCGGCACAATTCTGCTTGTCCTTGGAATAATCGGAGAATATATCGCCAAGATTTATGATGAAATTAAAGGGCGCCCGCCTTACGTCATAGCGGAGAAAACCAAATGATTGGCGCCTTCCTTCCCCGTTAAACCCGCACTGATGTTCAGCGACACGCGCTTTGGGAGCATTCGTTTTTTATCGTGACCGTCTTAATACACGCTGACGACATTGGTCTTTCGGAAAGCATCACATCTGACATCATAGGCTGCATAGACTATGGCACCCTGAACAGTACCAGCATTATTTCCAACGGTTATGCCTTCCAGGCCACAGTAAATGCCCTCAAAGAACGAAAAAAAATCCGTGTATCCGTCCATCTGAACCTCATTGAATGCCCTCCTCTTTCTCCGCCTGGGCAGATTCCACTTCTCGTTGACGGGAACGGTAACTTAAATAATTCTTTCGGGCGGCTAATAACAAAATGGATTTCAGGAAATCGAGCGTATCGCAGGGAACTTAAAGCTCAGGTACAAAAAGAATTCAGTCATCAATTTAGTAATCCATCTGGGCAATCCGGGTTTATAAAAGTTGTTTTCGAATCAGTTCGGAAGTTGTGGAAACTGCACTTGAAAAGGTGCGAAACGGCGATCTTTCGCCTGTTGAGACTTTTTCATCCCCGTCCTATTTCAGCCATCCTTCCCGCTCTGATTGGCAGAAATTACGCAACAAGGGCGGTCGATTCATTTAAAACTGAACGTCTGACGTAGGTCTTTTAATTGGCTCCGGACGAAGCCGCCCCGATTTCCCCGGAAGAAGCCATATCCTTAAGTAACGGGTTTTTCTCTACCCAGGGGACAAAAGGCGGTTAATCGCAGTTTGCAAACCCCTATTTCAATACCTAACATAGCCGAAATTCCTTCTTGGCGGTTTATTGTCCATTGACCCTGCCACGGACATCGTTTTCCCAAATTTTAAGAGGTTAAGGCCGGATGAAAGCAACCCTCGTGATTCCCACCCTGGACGAGGTCGTGGGAATGAAGGCCATTATGCCTCATATTGACCATTCGTTGTTTCACCAGATTCTGGTCGTTGACGGCGGGTCAACAGATGGGACGGTAGAATGGGCGCGGGAAAACGGATACACGGTGATAGAGCAAACACGGCCTGGCATCCGGTTCGCCTATTACGATCTGTTGGACAAAATCACTGGTGATGTGATCGTAACTTTCAGCCCTGACGGCAATTGCATACACGAACTTTTTCCCCAGCTTCTGAAAAAGATGGAAAACGGGTACGATATGGTTATCGTTTCCCGCTATAAGGACGACGCAAAAAGCGAAGACGATGACATTGTGACGGCCTTCGGAAATTGGTTTTTAACGACGACCGTCAACGTTCTTCACGGTGGCCGTTATACGGATGCCATGGGAATCTACCGGGCATATCGTACGCAACTGATTTACGACCTCGACCTTGATAAGGACGAAAGTTATGCGCTGGCGGAAAAGTTGTTCAGAACCGTCATCAGTTGGGAACCTCTGCTTTCCATCCGGGCTGCAAAACGAAAATTGAAGGTTGCTGAAATCCCGGGTGATGAACCCGAACGGATAGGGGGCGTGCGTAAATTACAGATATTTCGATGGGGGGCGGCTTATTTTTTCCAAATGTGGTATGAACTTTTCTTTTGGAAGTAATGGCGTCCTGGCCTTTATCCTGTTTAATTATAAAAGGTTATAGCCGCCCAAGATATTCGCCCTTGAAAAGGAATTACGTAAAATTAAGTGTATGGAGCTATATAAGTATTTTAGTATTGGGGTTCTCTTTCCCGGGCTAAATTACAACGGGTCGATTTTTAGCAATCCCTTGGGGGCGGGTCTTTTGCGGGTCAGGTTCCCTAACTTCTTAAGAACGTGAGTGTCAGATGAATTTTATCAATACGGACACTTCCCTTTTCGGGACAGGTGCCTGGCGGAAGGGTAATGGTGTTATAACGCCTGCTTCCGGCAAACCCAACGTCCTTTTGTGTTACCCCAAAACGGGAATGGATTTCGGATCCACCATTGCCCCGCCGCATTCGCTCTTGACCATTGCCGCGCCGATTCTTGAAGCCGGCTACAGCGTCGCCATCCTTGACCAGCGGGATAAACCGATTACCCGTGACGTCTTGAATAACCTGATTTCCAGCGACCTTATTTGCGTCGGCATTTCGACCATGACCGGCACCCAAATACGGAACGCCCTTGGGATTATCAACATTGTCCGCGAGCTTACGGATGGCAGCGTTCCTCTTGTCTGGGGTGGGCCTCATCCTTCCGTCGCCCCAATTGAAACCATAGAAGACGAAAACGTCGATATTGTTGTTATCGGCGAGGGCGAGGTCCCTTTCCTAAATTTAGTTAAGACCCTTGATGCTAAAACAAGCCTGCATGACGTTCCGGGCATTATGTTCCAGGACGGAAGTGAGATCATAAAAAATGATGAGCCTCCCTTAATGGACGTTGAGGAATTACTCCCCGTGCCCTGGGAATTGATAAACGTTGAACGCTATGTTCACCGCGACATGTACCTTCGGGACAAAACACGGGTCCTTGACCTCGGCCAAACCAGCCGGGGTTGTCCCTTCAACTGCGGTTTTTGCTCCAGCGCCTCAATCCGGCAACGGAAATGGCGCGATATGTCGGTGGATAAAGCCCTGGATATGATCGAAAGGGATGTTCACCGTTTTAACCTTGACGGCATCTGGCTCCGGGACGACGAGTTCTATATCAAGCGAAAACGCGCCCATGCGATTTTCGAAGGCGTCGTCGAGCGCGATCTCAATATCGGTTTTTACACTTCGGGAACACGAGCAGATGTCCTTAATAAAGCCAAGCCCGATGAGCTGAAATTAATGAGGCGAGCGGGCGCGCACACCTTGAAGATCGGCGCGGAATCGGGTTCTCAGCGGATTTTGGACCTGATGCAAAAAGGCACAACCGTTGAACAAACCATCGAGGCGAATCTTAAGTGCAAGGAATACGGATTTAATCCGGCTTATGCATTGATGATCGGTTATCCCACCGAAACATTCGAGGAAATGGATCAAACCATCGATCTCGCCTTCCGCCTCCGGAAGGACTATTCGAAGGCGCAAACGGAAACCATTGCCCAATATACCGCCATGCCCGGCACCCCGGATTTTCATATGGCCATCATGCATGGATTAAAGCCGCCGAAGAACCTTCGCGAATGGGCTGATTGGCTGTTTGACGACTATGACTTCGAAGGCCGAAGAAGTCCGTGGTTCACGAAAAGAGAGCGAATTTACATGGGCAACATCTCCTATTCGAGCATTCTGTCGAACGCCTTCGAAAATGTCAGCGGCACCAAGGGTAATTGGCTTACCCGGCCGATCCGGAAAGCCGGCGCCTCCTTGGTCGGGCGTTTCTATCGCTGGAAATTGAAAAATAAAATATACCGTTTTGCGCCTGAACTTGGCCTGGTCCGTTATCTTCGGCAAATAATGTTCTATGGGAAAGGCGCCAACCCTTTCACGACCTGGGCCAAATACATCGGTATCCATCTGGATGCAGACGAACAACGCCAGGGCATTCAAGCCAAGGGATGGAGCCGTTAGCTGACTGGCGGAACGTTTTCGTGAGCGGCAAGAATTACCAACACGCAGAACCCAAGAAAGAGTGCGAATATTGCAACAAGCCCCTGATCGAGGGCTGCAATGAATTCGGTTCCGTCCTCGACCACGAGGCGGCCAGCCGATCTCCCTGTTTTGGAGTGCTATATCGAGGTTCTTCATAGACTGGAATTGCGGTGGCGGCCCGGACAGGGACCAAACAAGTGGCGGCGAAGAGGAAACGTCAGCTTTCGTCGGTCAGCGACGTGCCGCCCAACAGCCGCACCGGATAGCCGGCGGTTTCCAGCTTTTCCATGATCTCGCTGACATGAGACGCGTCCACGGTTTCAACCACCACGTCGACTTCGGCCTGTTTCACCGGCACGTCGTAAAACAGGCGCTGGTGATAGACCTCGACGATGTTGCCGCCGCTGTCGCCGATCAGGCCCGAGACTTTTGACAGCACCCCCGGGGAATCGGTGATCTCGACCCGAAACCGCACCATCCGGCCTTCGCGCGCCAGCCCGCGCATCAAAATCGACGACAGCAGCCGGGAATCGATATTGCCGCCGGAAACGATGAGCCCGGTTTTCCGGCCTTCGAAGCGGTCCTTGTTTTCCATCACCGCCGCCAGCGACGCCGCCCCGGCGCCTTCGGTCACCAGGCGCTGTTCTTCCAGATAGGTTTGAGTGGCGCATTCCAGCGCCGCTTCGTCGACGAGCAGGATGTCGGAAACCATCTCGGCGATCACCGGGCGGGTCAAATCGCCGGGGGCCTTGACGGCGATGCCCTCGGCGATGGTCTGCCCCTCGCCGCCCGGGGTCTCGCCCGCCAACGCCTGGGACATGGACGGATAAAGCGCCGCTTCGACGCCGACGATTTCGATGTCGGGTTTCAGCGCCTTGGCGGCCACGGCGATCCCGGCCGCCAGCCCGCCGCCGCCGATGGGCACCACCAGCGCTTCCAGGTCCGGAAAGTCGTTGAGCATTTCCAGCCCCACGGTGCCCTGGCCGCTGATGATCTTTTCGTCGTCGTAGGGATGGATGAAGGATTGGCCTTCCCGATCCGCCTGCTCCAAGGCCGCCTCGCGGGCTTCCGCCAGGCCCTCGCCCGACAGCACCACCTTGGCGCCCAGGGCCTCGGTGCGCCCGACCTTGGTGAACGGCGTCGTTTCCGGCATGTAGATGGTCGCCGGCACGCCGAGTTGGCGGGCATGATAGGCGACGCCCTGGGCGTGGTTGCCGGCCGACGCGGCGACGACGCCTGATTTCTTTTCCTCCTCCGTTAGGCCCGACAGCTTGATATAGGCGCCGCGCGGCTTGAACGAGCCGGTGACCTGAAGGTTTTCCAGCTTGAGAACGATGTCGGCCCCGGTCAGTTCCGACAACACCGGAGAGCGCAGGCCCGGCGTCCGCGACACCTTGCCCTCAAGCGCCTCGGCGGCGGCGCGGATGTCGTCGATAGTGACGGCCATGGCTGTCTTTTCCCGCTATCGGTCCCCGGCCACTGGCGTCAGGACCAGGGTGGCGGCGGAGTTCTTCAAGGCGGCGGCGGTCTTGCTCATGCGCTTGTAGCGGCTGTCTCGCCAATCCACCAACAGATCGCGATAGTGGGGAGAGGCGGGATGGCCCGATTGCCCGGTGGCGATGATGAAACGGGACCGGCGAAGGTCGGCCAAGTCGTAAATCGCCCGAAAGCCCGGACCGTGGATGTGCTCGAACGGGCGTGAAAGGCTGTTGATGTGGCTGGCGCCCCGGTTGACGGTGTAATTACCGCCGTCGGTGGGGATTTCCAGATCGACAAGGCGGCTGAGCCACGGCACGCCCGAAAACGCCCCATTGGCGAACCGGGCACGGTGAACGTCACCCCACCGCCAAGCCCCGATGTCGGATCCGAACGAGTCCGCAAGCTTGGTCAGGGCGCGGTTCAGGGAATGGCGGAGGCGGCTCGGACAGTCCTCCCCCTCGGCGGTATTGACGTTGTCGCACCAGGCCTGGTGTCCACTGAGGGCGGATTCGATGAACCGCGGCCTGAGGGTCAGGTATTCACGGTAAAGATCGCCCAGTTCGTCGGCATAAATGGCTTGGTTAAGCTCCAAAAGCCAGGCCGAGAAGATCAACGGCTCGGGGCGGCCGCGGGACATGGCGCCGTTCCATTTCCCCAGCATGGCCAGGGCCCGGCGGCCGCGCTCGTCGGCCGGCTCGATGTCGGTCATCAGCGGCAACAGCCGCTTCGCCATTTCCGATACGTGGTCCTGCTGAATCCGCGCCGTGCCGTGAACGGTCTGCTGCTTCTTGTCCAGCATCTCGATGATGCGCCGGGCCCGGTAGGCGGGCGACCAGTCATAAGAGATGAAATGCTGGTATCCCTTGGGCGTGATGCGGTTGTTGGCGTTAACGATGCGCCCGGACGGCGGGTTGAGGATGGACGGAAGCTCGTCGAAGGGCACGGAGCCGGTCCAGTCCGTCTCGCCGTCCCACCCGGGGCTCGGCACCAGTCCCCAGCCGCGGTTGCGGACCGGCACCAGCCCGGGGGCGATAAAGCCTATGTCGCCGCCGACAGACGCGAAAAAGAAATTGCTTTGCGGGGCCTGGAAATCCCGAAGCGCCTCGACGAAGGCGTCCCAGGTTTCGGCCTGGTTGATGCGGAAGAAAGCTTCCGGGGTCATATCCTCGGACTCCAGGTAGGTCGCCGACAAGGCCATCACCACGTCCTTTCCGGCAGCCATGGCGGTGCCGCCGTCGATGTCGGAAACAATGGGGCCGTGGCGGGATTCCCGGACCGTGATGGTGACCGGATTGGCGTCCTTGACCTTGATGATTTCGCTCCGGGTTTCGAAATCACGCCAGCCGTCGGGAGTCTTGTATCGGCGGCCATCGGCATCGGTCTGTTCGACGAACAGGTCCTGGATGTCGCTTTGGGTATTGGTCATGCCCCAGGCGATTTTGCCGTTGTGGCCGAGGATGGTGAACGGCACCCCCGGAATCGTGGCCCCGGCGACCTTCAGGTCGGGCGACTCGATGCGGGCCAGGTACCAGAGGATCGGCTGGGTAAATCCCAAATGCGGATCGTTGGCCAGGATGGCGCCCCGGGTTAAGGTGTTTTTCCGTGCCACGACCCAGGCGTTCGACGCGCCCAGCGGAAGCCCGGCCGGCGCCGGGTCGAGGGCCGCCAATTTATCCAAATCGAACGGCCGGGTCAGCGCCAACGCCTCCTCGATGGTCCCTGGGGCGTCGTCGGGATAAAGGGGCCACAGTTCGCCGACCTGCGCCGGCGCCAGCTTCCGGGCCAGGCGGGTGCGCAGGATTTCGTCGCGCCAGTTGCCGCCGAGCCGGGCCGCCATAATCTTTCCCCAGACCAGCGAGTCGGCCGGCCGCCAGGGCTCGGGCGTAAACCCGAGAAAGGCGAATTCGATCGCCGCCATCCCCCAGGGCAGCCGGCGGCTGTGGGCGATGCGGGCGTTGACCCCGGCGGCGTAAAGGTTGAGCGCCGCGCGCACGGGCTCGGATAGGTTCTCGACCTGCCTTTCCGCCAACCGATAAAGGCCAAGGGTGCGCATCCACTTGTCCGACGCAAGCGCCGCCGGCCCCAGGATCTCGGCCAGCCGCCCGGCGCCGAGGCGGCGCATGGTTTCCATCTGCCACATACGGTCCTGGGCATGGACGAAGCCGAGGGCGAAATAGGCGTCGCGGCTGGATTTGGCGAAAATTTGGGCAATCCCGGCATCATCGCGGTAGACCTGGACCGGCCGCTCGAGAACCGGAACCTCGATGGTACCCTCGGTGTCGGGCAACGTCGCCCACAGCCACCCAAAACCGGCGCCGCCGATCACCAGCACGACCGCCCCCAACCCCAAAATCGTATAAACCAACCACCGTATCATCGCTGCCGGTGCTCCCATGCCCGCCCATCGCAAATGGGCCTTTCGTTTATAAATTGGCTTGGCCCATTGTCCAAGCACCCCGGGGCCAGAACTCGTCCTCAATCCGAAACCGGGCCGGGCGACTTTGATCGGCCGCCGTCGAGGGACTTGGGCAAGACGGTCGCAACCTGTTATAAGCCGGTGAAACAAGGAGTTGAGAAACCCATGAGCGGTCCCCTGCATGGCCTTCGTATCTTCGACCTGACCCGCGTCCTGGCCGGCCCCACCTGCACCCAGATCCTGGGCGACCTGGGCGCCGACGTGATCAAGGTCGAGCAACCCGGAAAAGGCGACGATACCCGGCGTTTCGCGCCGCCGTACCTCAGGGACGGGGCCGGCGGCGAAACCGGGGAAAGCGCCTATTTCGCCAGCTCCAACCGCAACAAGCGCTCCATTACCCTCGACTTCGCCAACTCGGAAGGCCGGGACCTGGCCAAGCGCCTGATCGCCAAGTCAGACGTGCTGGCGGAAAACTTCAAGACCGGCGGCTTGAAGAAATACGGCCTCGGCTACGAACAACTGAAAGACCAATTCCCGGGCCTGGTCTATTGTTCGATCACCGGCTTCGGCCAGACCGGCCCCTATGCCGAAAGGCCCGGATACGACGTCCTGATCCAGGCCATGGGCGGGATCATGAGCACCACCGGCGAGCCCGACGGCGAACCGCAGAAAACGGCCGTTCCCATCGCCGACCTCATGGCCGGCATGTACGCCGCGGTGTCCATCAACGCGGCGCTTCGGCACCGCGAGGTGACGGGGCAGGGGCAATTCATCGACATCGGCATGCTGGACACCCAGGTGGCGACGATGTCGATCCTGGGCCTCAACTATCTCGCCACCGGCACGCCGCCGCCCCGGCTCGGCAACGCGCATCCGAACATCGTGCCCTATCAGTCCTTTCCCACCGCCGACGGGAATATCATCATCGCCGCCGCCAACGACGAACAGTTCCAAAGGCTTTGCGCCTTCGCCGGCCACCCGGAACTGGCCGCGGACGAAAAATTCAAGACCAACGCCCAGCGGGTCCGCAACCGCGATGAGCTGGTTCCGAAACTGCGCCAAATCATCGCCGAAAAACCGTCCAAGCACTGGCTCGACGGACTGCAGGCCAACAACGTCAGCTCGGGTCCCATCAACGATCTCGAACAGGTTTTCAACGATCCGCAAGTCAAGGCCCGGGGCATGGAACTGGAAATGCCCCATCCGGCCACCGGCGATGCGCCGGCACGCCTGATCGCCAGCCCGATCAGGATGTCGGCCACCAACCCAGATTACCGCCACGCCCCGCCGATGCTGGGCCAGCACACCGAAGAAGTGCTGAAGGAACTGCTCGATCTCGGGCCGGACGAAATCGCCGGGCTGCGCGAGCGCGGCGTTATCTGAGGGGTTTTTCGCCTCGAAGAGGAAACTGATGGCGGTCCTAGACATCGACCGGCTGTTGGATCTCAATTAAAAGACCGGATAAAGGCCGGACCGGGGGCCTGACAATCAGCCCTTCTTGAGCAATCGCGCGGCCTCGACGGCGGCATAGGTCAAAACGCCGTCGGCGCCGGCGCGCTTGAACGCCAACAGGGCTTCCATCATCACCTGATCGTAGTCCAGCCAGCCATTGTCGGCGGCCGCCCGCAGCATGGCGTATTCGCCCGACACGTTGTAGGCGAAGGTCGGCATGGCGAAGGCGTCCTTGACCCGGCGCACCACGTCCAGGTACGCCAAGCCCGGCTTGACCATCACCATGTCGGCGCCTTCGTCGATGTCCAGCGCCACTTCGCGCAGCGCCTCGTCGGTGTTGGCGGGGTCCATCTGATAGGTCTTCTTGTCGCCCTTGAGCGCCCCCGAGGACCCCACCGCGTCGCGGAAGGGACCGTAGAACCCGGAGGCGTACTTGGCCGCATAGGCCATGATCAGGACATTTTCGAAGCCTTCGGCGTCCAGGGCGTCGCGGATGGCGGCGATGCGCCCGTCCATCATGTCCGACGGCGCGATGATGTCACAACCGGCCCGCGCCTGGACCACGGCCTGACGGGTCAGCACCTCGACGGATTCGTCGTTGAGGATGCGGCCGTCCCGGAACAGCCCGTCGTGGCCGTCGGTATTGTAGGGATCGAGGGCGACGTCGCACATGACGCCGATTTCCGGGTGCTTGTCCTTGAGCGCCCTGACGGCGCGGCAAACCAGGTTGTCCGGGTTATAGGCCTCGGCCGCGTCGGGGGTCTTGAGATCGTCTTCGGTGTACGGAAACAGGGCGATGGCGGGAATGCCCAGATCCTTGGCCTCGGCGGCGGCGGCGACAAGCCCGTCGACGGAAAGCCGGTCGACGCCGGGCATGGACGGGATCGGTTGGCGTTTGCCAGACCCCTCGGTGATGAAAACCGGCCACATCAGGTCGCTGGCGGCGAGGCGGCTTTCCGACACCAGGGCCCGCGTCCACGGCTGTTGGCGGTTGCGGCGCATGCGGGTGCGGGGATAGGCGCCAAGGGATTTCCTGTTTCCGGTCCGGTTATCAGTGTGTTTCAAGGTTTCCGACTTTCATTCCGGTCACGGAAGGCCGTTTGGGGACATTGGCGATCAACGGTTTTGAATCTTAGACGTTGAAATCGGGGATTCAAGGTCTTTACCGGCTTTCGAAAATAGTTTACGTTTACGTAAACGGAAAGCAAGGCCGGAATTTTCCGCCGTCATCCCGCCACCGCCAGGAGGCTCCCGTGCCTGACGCCGCCGCTCCCGTCCGACCCCGCAGGAAAAGGGGAAGCAAGGGCCAAAAACCGGAAAAGTCCCGGCAAAAACGAAAAGCCGGAACAGGGGCCGGGGCAGGGAAATCGACGGCCCCGATCCGTTTCGTCATCGCTACCAGCCTGTTCGACGGCCACGACGCCGCCATCAACATCATGCGCCGCATACTTCAGGGAGCCGGCGCCGAGGTCATCCACCTCGGCCACAACCACTCCGTCGACGAGGTGGTGACGGCAGCGGTTCAAGAAGACGTCCAGGGCATCGCCATCAGTTCCTACCAGGGCGGTCACGTCGAATACTTCAAGTACATGATCGACCTTCTGGCCGAGCGCGGCCGCCCGGACATCAAGGTTTTCGGCGGCGGCGGCGGGGTCATCGTCGCCGCCGAGATCAAGGAACTCCAGGACTACGGCGTCGCCCGCATCTATTCCCCCGAAGACGGCCGCGAAATGGGCCTCGACGGGATGATCGCCGACATGGTGAAACGCGCCGCCGCGCCGGCCAAACCGCCGCTGCCCAAGGGCCTGGAGGGGCTCCGCTCGGGGTCTTTTAATGATCTGGCGCGATTCATAACGGCGCTGGAACTGGGCCAGCTTTCGAAAAACCATCTCGCCGCCCTTTACGCCCTGGCCCGGGAACGCGACCCGGCCCCGGTTTTGGGCGTCACCGGCACCGGCGGCGCCGGTAAATCGTCGCTGACCGACGAATTGATCCGCCGCTTCCGGCTTTATTCCGGCGAACCCCGGATCGCCGTCATCGCCATCGACCCGTCCCGGCGCAAGACCGGCGGCGCGTTGCTCGGCGACCGCATCCGCATGAACGCGCTGTCGGCGCCCAATATCTACATGCGCAGCCTCGCCACCCGCGAAGCCAGCAACGAAGTGCCGAAGGCGTTGGACGATATCGTCGTCTGCTGCCAGGCGGCGGACTTCGACCTGGTGATCGTCGAGACCCCCGGTATCGGGCAGGGCGACGCCGCCATCGTCGACACCGCCGACGTGTCCTTGTACGTGATGACGCCCGAATTCGGCGCCGCCAGCCAGTTAGAGAAGATCGACATGCTGGATTTCGCCGATGTGGTGGCGATCAACAAGATGGACCGGCTGGGCGCTCTTGACGCGCTCCGCGACGTGCGCAAGCAGGTACAGCGCAACCGCCGGGAATTCACCAAGCCGGCGAACGAAATGCCGGTCTTCGGCACCATCGCCTCGCGTTTCAGCGACCTCGGGGTCACGGCCCTCTATCAGGAACTGCTGGGACAGTTTAATTCCAAGGGTTTCAAGGGGTTAACCTGCGCCATCGGGCCGGTCAGGGTGAAGGCGTCGGAGCCCGGCGTCGCCATCGTGGCGCCCGAACGCTGGCGTTACCTGGCCGAAATCGCCGAAACGGTGCGCGATTATCACGCCACCATCGCCGAACAGACCGCCATCGCCCGCCAACGCCAGCAATTGACGGTTTCGAGGGAAATCCTCAAGAAGGCAGGGAAGAAGACTGGGGATTTGGACGCTCTCATCGCCGAACGGGAAGAAATCCTGGACCCGCGGGCGGCGAAGCTTCTGGAGAAATGGCCCGGGGTCAAAAAGAAATATGCCGGCGGCGAAGCCGCTCGGGGGGAGGCCACCATTTCCGGCACCGTCGTTCCCAGGCTGGCGCTGCCGCCCTTCGAGGACGAAGGCGAAATCCTGAAATGGCTGTTGAAGGAAAACCTGCCCGGGTTCTTCCCCTATACGGCCGGCGTCTTCCCTTTTAAGCGCAAAGAGGAAGACCCGACCCGCATGTTCGCCGGCGAAGGCGACCCCAAGGCCACCAACAGGCGCTTCAAGCTGCTGTCCCGGCACTCGGAGGCCAAGCGGCTGTCGACGGCTTTCGATTCCGTGACCCTGTATGGGTTCGACCCCGACGAACGCCCGGATATCTACGGTAAAGTGGGGAATTCCGGTGTTTCCGTCGCCACCCTGGACGACATGAAGGTGCTGTACGGCGGCTTCGACCTGTGCAGCCCCTCGACCTCGGTTTCGATGACCATCAACGGGCCGGCGCCGGCGATCCTGGCCATGTTCCTGAATACCGCCTTCGCCCAGCAACTGGACCGGTTCAAAACCAAAAACAAACGGGCTCCTAAAACCAGAGAGGCGGAAAAAATCCGCGCCTGGGTTTTGGAAAACGTCCGCGGCACCGTCCAGGCCGATATCCTGAAGGAAGACCAGGGACAGAACACCTGCATCTTTTCGACCGAGTTCGCGTTGAAGATGATGGCCGACATCCAGGCTTATTTCATCGACCACAAGATCCACAATTTTTATTCGGTGTCGATTTCCGGCTATCACATCGCCGAGGCCGGGGCCAACCCGATCTCGCAACTGGCGTTCACCCTCGCCAACGGCTTCACCTTCGTCGAGGCGTATCTGGCCCGGGGCATGAAAATCGACGATTTCGCGCCCAACCTGTCGTTTTTCTTCTCCAACGGCATGGACCCCGAATATACGGTCATGGGGCGCGTCGCCCGGCGCATCTGGGCCACCGCCATGCGCTTCAAGTACGATGCCAACAAAAACTCACAACGCCTTAAATATCATATACAAACGTCCGGCCGGTCCCTGCACGCACAGGAGATGGATTTCAACGATATCCGGACCACGCTGCAGGCCCTGATCGCCGTTTACGACAACTGCAACAGTCTCCACACCAACGCCCACGACGAGGCCTTCACCACCCCGACGCCGGAAAGCCTGCGCCGGGCCATAGCCATCCAGATAATCATCAACAAGGAATGGGGGCTGGCGAAAAACGAAAACCCCAACCAGGGCGCCTTCGTCATCGAGGAGTTGACCGACCTGGTCGAAGAGGCGGTGCTGGCCGAGTTCGAGCGTATCTCCGAGCGCGGCGGCGTGCTGGGGGCAATGGAAACCGGCTATCAGCGCGGTAAAATTCAAGAACAGTCGCTGCTTTACGAAACCCGCAAGCACGACGGGTCGCTGCCCATCGTCGGCGTCAACACCTTCCTCGACCCCGACGCCGCGCCGGTCCCGGCAACGCCCGACCTGCAACGCTCGTCGGAGGCGGAAAAGAAAAGCCAGATCAAAAACCTGGCATCCTTTCACAAGCGCCACGCCAAGGCCGCCCCGGCAATGATCAAGCGCCTCAAGGAAGCCGCCACCGGCGGCGACAACGTGTTCGCGGTGCTGATGGACGCGGTCCAGTGCTGCTCGCTGGGGCAGATCACCGAGGCCCTGTTCGAGGCCGGCGGCCAATACCGCCGCAACATGTAATCGCTGTTCCCTTTCGGCGGCCGAAAAAGACAAGAAAAGGATAGAGTAAACCCGGGAAAAACCGCTTTCCGTCCGATATCAACGCCTTGGGCCTGCCCCGAGCGGTTGTGGCAGGTTGGCAGACGGATTCGAGATGTGGTAATAATGCGCCGGCCGGGGGGGCCATTCCCGCGGCCCGATTCGCACCCCGCTCAAACGGTTAAAAGCCAATGCCTTCGGAAGAGTCCACGGAAACCATCGCCATCGCCAGCGACCATGCCGGTTTCGAGCTCAAAAGCGAGCTCAAGAATGACCTCATGGACCTCGGCTTCACCGTCCTCGACCTAGGCGCCGACACCCTTGAGTCCGTGGATTACCCGGATTTCGGCTATGCCCTGGCCGGAGCCATGAAGGAAGGCAAGACGAAGCGCGGCGTGCTCGTCTGCGGCAGCGGCATCGGCATCTCCATCGCCGCCAACCGCCATTCGGAAATCCGCGCCGCCCTGGTCCATGACGCCCTCGGTGCCAGGATGTCCCGGCTTCACAACGACGCCAACGTCATTTGCTTCGGCGGCCGCATGGTCGGCGCCGACGTCGCCCGGGACTGCCTCAAAATATTCCTGGAAACCGAATTCGAAGGCGGCCGCCATGCGCGCCGCGTGGATAAACTTTCCGACCCACCCAAAGGAAAATAAAACGATATGTCTCCCGATTCATCGACCACGGCCATGGAATACGCCAGCCAAGACCTGGAACGCTTTTTCTCCGAACCCCTGGCCGAGCGTGATCCGGCCTTGAAAAAATCCATCGACGACGAACTAGAGCGCCAGCAGAACCAGATCGAACTGATCGCGTCCGAAAACATCGTTTCGCGCGCCGTCATGGAGACCCAGGGCGGCGTCATGACCAACAAGTACGCCGAGGGCTATTCCGGGCGCCGCTATTACGGCGGCTGCGAATACGTGGACGTGGCCGAGACCCCGGCCATCGAACGCGCCAAGGACCTGTTCGGCAGTGCCTTCGTCAACGTCCAGCCCCATTCCGGCTGCCAGGCCAACGGCGCCGTGATGTTGGCGCTGCTGGAGCCCGGCGATACCATTATGGGGCTGTCGCTGGCCGCCGGCGGACACCTGACCCACGGCGCGCCGCCGGCGCAGTCGGGGAAATGGTTCAACGCCGTCCAGTACGGAGTACGCAAGGAAGACGCGCTGATCGATTTCGACGAGGTCGAAAGCCTGGCCGAGGAACACAAACCGAAACTGATCATCGCCGGCGGCTCGGCCTATCCCCGGATCATCGATTTCGAACGCTTCCGCGCCATCGCCGACAAGGTCGGCGCCTTGCTGATGGTCGATATGGCGCACTTCGCCGGCCTCGTCGCCACCGGCATCCACCCGAGCCCGGTGCCGATTGCCGACGTCACCACGACCACCACCCACAAGACCCTGCGCGGTCCCCGCGGCGGAATGATTCTCACCGACAACGAGGACTTCGCCAAAAAGATCAATTCAGCCGTCTTCCCGGGACTTCAGGGAGGCCCGCTTATGCATGTCATCGCCGCCAAGGCGGTGGCCTTCGGCGAGGCCCTGCAACCCGCCTTCAAGGAATATTCCCAGGCCGTGGTCGACAACGCCAAAGTGCTGGCCGAGGTGCTGATCGAACGTGGCCTGGACATCGTTTCGGGGGGCACCGACACCCACCTGATGCTGGTCGACCTGAGGCCGAAGGGGCTCACCGGCCGCGACGCCGAGGCCAGCCTCGAGCGCGCCCACATGACCTGCAACAAGAACGGCATTCCGTTCGATCCGGAAAAGCCGATGGTCACGTCGGGCATCCGTCTCGGCTCCCCGGCGGCGACCACGCGGGGCTTCAGGACCGAGGAATTCAAGCAGGTCGGCAACCTGATCAGCGACGTTCTCGACGGGTTGGCGGCCAATCCCGACGACAACGGCGGCGCCGAGGCCGTGGCCCGCGAACAGGTCGAGGCGCTGTGCGGGAAGTTTCCGATTTACGGAAAGGCCTGAAACATTACACGGAAACCCGCCGGGAAGGTCCGGCGGCCGTTTATGGAAATTAACGTCCCTAAAGGGGACCCTTTTAAGGGGAGGAGCAGGACCCATGCGTTGCCCTTTTTGCGGTCATAACGATACCCAGGTGAAAGATTCCCGTCCGACGGAAGAAAACGCCACCATCCGCCGGCGGCGCCTGTGTCCGGAATGTTCGTCGCGTTTCACGACCTTTGAGCGGGTGTATCTCCGCGAACTGTCGGTCCTCAAGAGTAACGGCGAAAAAGCGCCGTTCGACCGCGACAAGCTTCTGCGGTCGCTGCAGATCGCGCTCCGCAAGCGGCCCATCGAAGAAGACCGCATGGAGCGCATCGTCAACGGCATCCAACGTCGCCTCGAAACCCTGGGCGAGAGCGAGATTCCGACCAAAGTCATCGGCGAGATGGTCATGGAGGCCCTGGCCGAGATGGACCAGGTCGCTTTTGTCCGATTTGCCTCGGTTTACCGCAATTTCCGAGACGCCAAGGATTTCGAGGCCTTTATCGGTAAACTGGGCAGTGAGCAAGACGACTAACCATACCGACGACGCCTCTTCGACCAGCCGAGACGCCACGATCATGCTGGCGGCGCTGGCGCTGGCGCGCCGGGGGCTGGGGAACGTCTGGCCCAACCCGGCGGTGGGTTGCGTTTTGGCGCGCCAGGATTTGGGCCACCGCATCGTCGGCCGCGGATGGACCCAGCCCGGCGGCCGGCCGCACGCCGAAGCCGAGGCCCTGGCCCGGGCCGGCGGCCTGGCCAAAGGCGCCACCGCCTACGTGACGCTGGAACCCTGCGATCACCAGGGCCAGACCGGACCCTGCGCCGAAGCCCTCATCAAAGCCGGTATCGGCGCCGCCGTCATCGCCCTCGAAGACCCCGACCCCCGGGTCTCGGGCGCCGGCATCAAGCGCCTCGAGGACGCCGGAATAAAAGTTTCCGTTGGCGTTTGCGATGACGAAGCCCGCACCCTCAACGCCGGCTATCTGATGCGCGTCACCCAGGGGCGGCCGCTTATCACCCTCAAAACGGCGACCACCCTGGACGGCCGCGTCGCCACCGCGAAAGGCCAAAGCAAATGGATCACCGGCGCCCCGGCCCGGGCCTTCGCGCACGGGCTTCGCGCCGATCACGACGCCATCATGATCGGCATCGGCACGGCGCTCGCCGACGAACCGGCGCTGACCTGCCGGCTGCCGGGGCTGGAGGACCGCTCCCCGGTGCGCATCGTCGCCGACAGCCGCCTGCGGTTGCCGCCGGAGGGCTGCTTGGCGGAAACGGCGAAAGAGGTGACCACTTGGGTCGTCACCGCCGCCGGCGCCGACGGCTCCAAACGCAAGGCCCTGGAAGACAAAGGCGTCGAGGCCATCGAGGCGGAAACCGGCGCCGACGGGCGGCTCGATCTCGACTGGCTGGCGGCTGAGTTCGGCCGCCGCGGCCTGACCCGGGTGCTGGTCGAAAGCGGCGGCGGCCTGGCCGCCGCCCTGGTCAAGGCCGACCTGATCGACCGCCTGGCCTGGTTCCGCTCGCCGAAGCTGATCGGCGGCGACGGACGTGGCGCGATCGCCGCCTTCGGCATCGACGGCATCGCCGAGGCGCCGGCGTTTGCCCGCGATTCCATATCCGATGCCGGCGCCGACGTGCTCGAAACCTACCGCCGCTCCTTGGCATAAGGGACGGAACCGGGATCATGTTCAGCGGCATCATTACCGATTTGGGCTCCGTCCGGGCCATCGAGGCTTCCGGCGACAGCCGTTTCGAGTTCTCGACCGGATTCGATACGGTTGCCATCGACATCGGGGCCTCGGTCTGCTGCTCGGGCGTCTGTTTGACCGTGATCGACAAGGGGGAGGACTGGTTCGCCGCCAACGTTTCCGCCGAAACCCTTGTCCGAACCACCATGGGCGATTGGAGCGAAGGCTCGGCGGTCAATTTCGAGCGCGCCCTCAAAATAGGCGACGAACTGGGCGGCCACATGGTGTTTGGCCACGTCGACGGCGTCGCCACGGCCGTCAGCGTCGCCGAGGAGGGGGAGTCCCGGCGCATCGTCTTCGAAGCCCCGGACGGCCCGGACGTGTTGCACCGGATGATCGCGGCCAAGGGGTCGGTGGCCGTCGACGGCGTGTCGTTGACCGTCAACGAGGTCGAGGACAGCCGCTTCGGCGTCAACGTCATTCCCCACACCCTGGCGGCGACCACCCTGGGCGCGCTCGGACCCGGTGATCGCGCGAACCTGGAAATCGACATGCTCGCACGCTATATTGCGCGGCTTTTGGAAGGGAAGTAAGCCGTTGTCGTATCTTGAAAACCTGTCCCCGATGGATGAAATTCTCGACGACGCCCGCAACGGCCGCATGTTCATCCTGGTCGACGACGAAGAGCGCGAGAACGAGGGCGACCTGGTGGTGCCGGCGCAAATGGCGACGCCGGACGCCATCAACTTCATGGCCAAGCACGGCCGCGGGCTGATCTGCTTGGCGCTTTCCGCCGATCGGCTTAGGGATCTCGACTTGCCGCTGATGGCGCGGCACAACCGCTCGCGCCACGAAACCGCGTTCACGGTTTCCATCGAGGCCGGCGAAGGCGTGACCACCGGCATTTCGGCCTCCGACCGGGCGCGCACCATCGCCGTCGCCATCGACCCGACAAAGGGCCACGAGGACATCGTCTCGCCGGGCCATGTCTTTCCGCTCGAGGCCCACGACGGCGGGGTGCTGGTCCGCGCCGGCCACACCGAAGCGGCGGTCGACGTTTCTCGCCTCGCCGGGCTCAACCCGTCGGGCGTGATCTGCGAGATCATGAACGAGGACGGCACCATGGCGCGGATGCCGGACCTGATCAAATTCGCTCAGTTTCATGGCCTCAAGATCGGCACCATCGCCGATTTGATCGCCTATCGGCTGACAAACGACCGCATCGTCAAACGGAAGGTGGAATCGGCCTTCGACAGCGTCCATGGCGGCGCCTTCAAGATGATCGTCTACACCAACCAAATCGTCTATGCCGAACACATCGCCCTGGTGAAGGGCGACATCGGCGGCGCGGCGGGGGAAGGCGGGCCGGTGATGGTGCGGATGCACGCCTTGAACGTGCTCGACGACGTTTTCGGCGATGCCTCCTCGGGCAGGGCCGGGGAGCTTCACCGGGCCATGGAGATGATCGCCGACGAGGGCCGGGGGGTCCTGGTGCTGATCCGCGAGCCCCACCGGGCGGCGCTGTCGGAACGGATCAAGGACAGGCTGGCGGCCCAAAATGGCAACGGCGGGGAAAAGCCGGCGCTAAAGACGGCGGCCAAAAGCGGCGAGCTTCGCGATTACGGGGTCGGGGCGCAGATCCTGCTCGATCTGGGGGTCAAGGAGATGATCCTGCTGTCCAACACCCAACACACCATCATCGGCCTCGAAGGCTATGGGTTGAGCGTCGTCGAGCAACGCCCCATCGATGTTCCGAAACCCGGAAAAGATGGCTGACATGACCGAAGAACGCCGCATCCTGATCGTCGAAGCCCGGTATTACCAAGACATCGCCGATGAATTGGCTAAAGGCGCGGCAAGGGAACTCGAAACCGCCGGCCTCGGCCATGACCGGCTGGCGGTGCCCGGCGTCTTCGAGGTCCCGGGCGCCATCCGTTTCGCCCTCCGGGCCATGGAAACCCATTCGGCGACCGTCAATTACTCCGGGTTCGTCGCCCTGGGCACGGTGATCCAGGGCGAAACCGACCATTACCAACACATTTCGCGCGAAGCGACGCGGGCCTTGATGGACATCGCTATCCACCAGTCGGTGGCCTTGGGATTCGGGATCCTGACCTGCGACACCCAGGACCAGGCCAAGGCGCGCGCCGCCGTCGATCGGGGCAACAAGGGCGGCGAGGCGGTCCGCGCGTGTCTGAGGATGATGGAGGTCAAAAAAGACTTCCGACTGGCGCAACGATGACCGGGGCCGCGGGGACCTTCGGCGCGGCCTCCACCAAATCGACCCCGGCGGGACGGCGGCGCAGCGCCGCGCGGCTGGCCGCGGTCCAGGCCCTTTACGAAATGGACATGGCCGGCGCCGAAGCCGACGAGGTGCTGGAGGAATTCCTGCAAATGCGCTGGCGCCACGGCGCCGCCCATGACGATGCTTCGGGCCCGGCGCCACGCGGCGGGGACGATACCCCGGACGGCGGTGCAATGACCGAGCCCGACAACGAATTCCTGGGCGATCTGGTGCATGGCGTTTCCACCCGCCGCCAGGAATTGGACGGATTGATCGCCCAGGCGCTCAGCGGCGAGCGGACCGTGGACCGGCTGGAGACCCTGCTCAGGGTGATCCTCCGCGGCGGCGCCTATGAACTATCGGCCAAGCCAGACGTGCCGGCGGCGGTCGTCATAACCGAATACCTTGACGTGGCGCATGCCTTTTTCGACGACAAGGGAGTGAGCCTCGTCAACGGCGTCTTGGACCATCTCGCCCGCAACCTTCGGGCCGGAGAGTTTTGACCGAATCGCGCCGAAACGGTTCGGCGGTCCCGCCACAGGGTGGAGAAGACGGAGCGTGAAGGAACCAACAAAACTCGGCGAGTTCGACCTCATATCCCGCTACTTCGCCCCCTTGGCGGCGGCCGAACCCGGGGCGCTGGGGCTTTTGGACGACGCCGCGGTGCTAGAGCCCGAACCCGGCCAACGTTTGGTTGTCACCACCGACAGTCTGGTCGCCGGCATCCATTTCCCCGCCGGCGAAGGCCCGGAACATGTCGCCTCCCGGCTTTTGGGCGTCAACCTTTCGGATTTGGCCGCCATGGGCGCCCGGCCCTGGGCCTATACCCTGTCCGTAGCCTGGCCCAAGGACTGGGATCCCGGCTGGGTCGAGGGCTTCGCCGAAGAGCTGGGGCGGGAGCAGGAAAGGTATGGGCTTCATCTTGTCGGCGGCGACACGGTGACGACGCCGGGGCCGTTGACGCTGTGCCTGACGGCGTTCGGCACCGTCGCCGAGGACGCCGAGCTCAGGCGTTCCGGCGCCCGGCCGGACGACGACATCTACGTTTCCGGCACCATCGGCGACGCGGCCCTGGGCCTGAAGGTTCTGCAAGACGGGATCGAAGGGCTTTCGCCGGACCATGCGGAGGCTCTTCTGGACCGCTACCACCGGCCCCGGCCCCGGCTCGAACTGGGCCGGCGGCTGCATGGCCTGGCTCATGGGGTCATCGACCTGTCGGACGGTGTGGTCGCCGATCTGGGCCATGTCGCCCGGGCGTCGGAGTGCCTGGCCACCATTGACGCCAGCCGGGTGCCGCTGTCGGATGCCGGCCGGGCCGCCGTCGCCCTGAATCCCGGGCTTTTGAAACTGGCGGTCACCGGCGGCGACGATTACGAACTGCTGTTTACGGCGCCGTCATCGGCGGCGGGCGGCCTCGAAACCTTGTCCAGGGAGCTCGACCTGCCGTTAAGCGCCATCGGTAAAATCGGGCCGCGGGAGGAGGGCGGCAAAGCCCCGGTCACCGTCACCGTCGTCGACGGCGACGGCAATGAATGGGTCGTCGAAGACGGCGGCTATCGTCATTTTTGACCGCCCCCCGGCATTCGCAATTCAGTCATTTTCAAAAGGCCCCAAGCCGGGATAATTCCGCGGCTGCTGAAGGCCAAGGAACGCATCGATGTCCCGATCATCAAGCGGCGCCTGCAACTCATCAGCGGCAAGGTCGCCGGCAAGGGGCTGATAGAAAAAGTTTTGGTGCCGTCGGTCATCGACCAGCCGCGTTGAGGACGCGCCGCCCTTGGGGTCGGCTTTATGGGCTGTTGCTTTATACGGTTGCATCTGGCATTTTCCCGGCGAATTTCTGGAAAGGTTCACGGCCGTCCTGCCAATGACGGCCTTTCATTCGGCGCCAAGCGAAGCCGATTAGGCCGGCGGAAAACACATCAATGCCGCGCCACATTTAAAAAAGGGTTCTTGCAGGTATGTCGAACGTGTTTTTTTTGGTATTCGGTTGCGGTTTTTTGGCCCTGTTATACGGCGTTTACGCCATCCGATCGGTGCTGGCGGCGCCGGCCGGCACGGACCGGATGCAGGAAATCGCCGTCGCCATCCAGGTAGGCGCCAACGCCTATCTCAACAGGCAATACAAGGCCATTGCCGCCGCCGGATTGGTGATCGGCGTCCTTTTGGGCCTTGCCTTGGGCCTCAAGGTCGCCATCGGCTATTTCATCGGCGCCGTGCTTTCGGGTTTGACCGGCTATATCGGCATGAACGTTTCCGTCCGCGCCAACGTGCGGACCGCCGAAGCGGCCCGCTCCTCGGGACTCGATGGCGGGCTGGCGATCGCCTTCAAGTCCGGCGCCGTCACCGGCATGCTGGTGGTCGGCTTGGCGCTTTTGGGGGTTACCGGCTATTACATCATCCTTCGCGCCATCGGCGATCCCGGTTCGCCTGAAGGGCTCCGTCAAATCCTCGAAGCCCTAGTGGCGCTTGGGTTCGGCGCCTCGCTGATTTCCATTTTCGCGCGCTTGGGCGGCGGCATTTTCACCAAGGGCGCCGACGTCGGCGCCGACCTGGTGGGTAAGATCGAAGCCGGGATTCCCGAAGACGACCCCCGCAACCCAGCGGTCATCGCCGATAACGTCGGCGACAATGTGGGCGATTGCGCCGGCATGGCGGCGGACCTTTTCGAAACCTACGCGGTGACCATAGTCGCGACCATACTGCTGGGCTCGATCCTGTTCACCGGCCCGGCCCAGGAGCTGATGATGACCTTTCCGCTGGTGGTCGGCGCGGTGTGCATCGTCGGCTCGGTGGCGGCCACATTTTTCGTCAAGCTGGGCGCGAGCCAGAACATCATGGGAGCCCTTTACAAGGGCTTTATCGCCAGCGCCGTGATTTCGGCGGTCCTGATCGGCGGCGTGGTGTCGATGATTATCGGTTGGAAGACCGGTTTCGACATGGCCGGGCGCACGATCACCGGCACCCAGATTTACATCTCTTCACTCACCGGTCTCGGCGTCACCGGGCTGATCGTCTGGATCACCGAATACTACACCGGCACCGAACACCGCCCGGTGCAAAGCATCGCCAAGGCCTCGAACACGGGCCACGGCACCAACATCATCCAGGGCCTGGCGGTGTCCATGGAAGCCACCGCGCTGCCGGTGGTTGTGATATGCGGCGGTATTATCATTGCCTATATCAGCGCCGGGCTTTTCGGGCTGGCGGTCGCCGCCACCACCATGCTGGCGCTGGCCGGAATAGTCGTCGCCCTGGATGCCTTCGGCCCGGTTACCGACAACGCCGGCGGCATCGCCGAAATGGCGGAACTGCCCGAAGAAGTCCGCAAGACCACCGATGCCCTGGATGCGGTCGGCAACACCACCAAGGCGGTAACCAAGGGTTACGCCATCGGCTCCGCCGGATTGGCGGCGCTGGTTTTATTCGCCGCCTATACCGAGGAACTGTCGCATTACTTCCCGAAACTGACGGTCGACTTCAACCTGCAAAACCCCTATGTGGTCATCGGGTTGTTCATCGGCGGGTTGCTGCCGTTCCTGTTCGGCGCCCTGGGCATGATGGCGGTCGGCCGCGCCGGCGCCCAGGTGGTCATCGAGGTGCGCCGCCAGTTCAGGGAAATTCAGGGCATCATGGAAGGCACCGGAAAGCCGGATTACGCCACTTGCGTCGACCTTTTGACCAAGACGGCGATCAAGGAAATGATGTTGCCCAGCATGCTGCCGGTGTTGGCGCCGATCGTCATATATGCGGTCATCAACCTCATCGCCGGCCAGGCGGCGGCGTTTTCGGCGCTTGGCGCGATGCTGATGGGGACCATCGTCACCGGGCTTTTCGTGGCCATTTCGATGACCTCGGGCGGCGGCGCCTGGGACAACGCGAAAAAATTCATCGAGGACGGCAATCTCGGCGGCAAGGGGTCGGAAGCCCATAAAGCCGCCATCACCGGCGATACGGTCGGCGATCCCTATAAGGACACGGCGGGACCGGCGGTCAACCCGATGATCAAGATCATCAACATCGTCGCCATTTTGCTGTTGGCGATCCTGGTTTAGGCTGACGGCGAGGGAACCCAAAAACGCCGCAGGCTAATACCCTTCGTCCTCCCTTTCTTTTTCGGCGTTTTCAGAAGCCTTGCTCCTGAACCGCCCGAGATTGCCGACGATCTGCTCAAGAACGGTCATTTTGTTGCCGTGGGTCGGCGTTTTTCGGTCCACCGGAACGATTTCCTTGCCTTGTTCCAGGCCCACCGCTTCGACCGCCGTGACCTTGCCGTCGTTGGAGAATTTCACCACCAGGACTTGTCTTTCCGTCACTTTGGGGGCAAAAAACGCAAATGTTTCGGTGCGCTGAGCGATGTAATACCAAGTGTCACTGCCGAAGGCGGTAATGGAGGACGGCGACCCGAGGATTTCCACAACTTCATCACGGGTCAGTTCGCCGGGCTGGATTTCCAAAACCTTGTCAGGATCGATAAGGTTGCCCCGGGTATCCAGGCGCGACGCACAGCCCGAAAGCCCCAAGGCCACGGCGCAGAGAACAATCGCCCAAGACGGGCCGCAAGATTTCATAAACAGGAACTTTTTCACCGGCATCCACTCTCTCCACACCGAAAAGAACTGGTGCTTCCGCCCGGTGGCGGTCGGGTGTCTGGCTTTGAGAGGAAATTGCACCTCAAAACGCCAATTGTCAATTACGCCCTCATGGCCTTTGATAACCCATTGGTTTGCAGGGTTCCACGCTTACCGTTTTGGAAATTCGATGAAACTGAAGGAATTTTTCAGTTCCGGACCCAGGGACGACGCCGCCCGCAGGCTTTACGTTTCCGTGGTCAAACAGGCGCGTCAGCCGGGATTTTATCTTTACTGTGGGGTGCCGGATACCGCCGACGGGCGTTTTGACATGATCCTGCTGCACGCCTTTCTGTTGCTTAGGCGGATCAAGCGGGACCATGATCTGACGGCGGACCTGGGTCAGGCCTTCTTCGATTTGATGTTTGCCGACATGGATCAGAACCTCCGTGAAATGGGCCTCGGCGATCTGGCCGTGGGAAAGCGCGTCAAGGGCATGGCGGCGGCTTTTTACGGGCGCATCCAGGCCTATGAGGACGGCCTGGCGGACGACGAGACGACGCTTGTCGATTCGCTTGGGCGCAACCTTTACCGCAAGACGGAACCAGATGATTCCCAGCTATCCACCGTCTCCGATTACATGCGCCGCGAGGCCGCCCGTCTGGACGATATGGACACCGACAGGCTGTTGGCCGGCAAGCTTGATTTCGGCCCCGCCCCAGCGGATCCCGGAAAACCAGGACTCGGGAAGGAAAACCAGGAATGACCCCACCGGTGCCCGAATTTTCCCGCATCGTCCTGGCCGAGGCCCTGGACGAAGGCGGCTCGTCCCTCGACATCGAAGCCGATGAAAGCGAACGGTCATTGTTGGCGGAACGGTTCGGACTCGCCGGCCTCGACAGCCTGACGGCGGCCCTTCGCCTGACACCCCGGGAAGGGCGCGCCCTGGTCCGGCTGGAAGGGGCCTTTAGGGCCGGAATCGTTCAAACATGCGTGGTTTCCCATGAACCGATGGAAGCCACGCTGGAGGGCTCCTTCGAGCGCCTTTACGACACCGCCCCGGAACCGGCGGACCGGGAAGACGACGGAAATATCGAAATCGACGCCGAAGACCCCCCGGAAGCGGCCCCAGAGGGGAAAATCGACGTCGGCGAGGCGGTGGCCGAACAATTGGCGCTTGAAATCGACCCGTTTCCGCGCAATCCCGAACTGTCTTTCGCCGATTATTCGACGGACCCCGACGACGGTGAAAAAATCGAATCCCGGGGTGGTCCTTTCGCCGCCCTGGCCAAGCTTAGGAAGAAACTGAAATAACCCTTGTAAGTTTCTTGCCCCAGGGGGGGTAATCGGTTTAAGTAGGCGCACGCCTGCGAAGGCGCATCGAACGAGGTATCTAACGATGGCAGTCCCTAAAAAGAAGGTTTCGAAATCACGCCGCGATATGCGCCGTGCACACGATTCCCTTGGTTCTTCCGTTTACGAAGAATGCCCCAACTGTGGTGAGTTGAAGCGCCCCCATCATGTCTGCGAGTCCTGTGGTACATATAAAGGCCGCGAAGTCATGGAAGCCAGGGATACCGCCTGACGTCTTTTTTAGTGCGGGCCAAAAGTTAATCCCCATTTACCGGCCCCAAGGATGGCCCCATTGACAGAGCCCCTGACGCTTTCCATCGACGCCATGGGCGGCGACAAGGCGCCCGGCATGGTCGTCGAAGGCATCGAGGCTTCGCTGGAAGGCCCGCGGCAGGTAAAGTTTCTGCTTTTCGGGGACGAAGCGAAGCTGTCGCCGCTTCTGGAAAGCCATCCCAAGGTGGCCCAGGTGTCGGAAATCCGCCACACCGAGGACGTGATCTCGAACGAGGAAAAAGCCGGCGTCGCGCTCAGGGCGGGCCGGAACTCGTCCATGCGCCTGGCCATCAACGCCGTCAGCGGCGGCGAAACCGCCGGCGTGATTTCGGCCGGCAACACCGGGGCCTTGATGGCGATGGCGAAGTTCGTGCTCAAGACCCTGCCGGGGATCGGCCGCCCGGCCATCGCCGCATATTACCCGACCCGGCGCGGCGAGAGCGTGATGCTAGACCTTGGCGCCAACGTCGATTGCGACGCCGACAACCTGGTGCAGTTCGCAGTCATGGGAGAGGTCTTCGCCCGCAACGTGCTGGGGTTGGACCAGCCTTCCATCGGTATTCTCAACATCGGCGCCGAGAACCTGAAAGGCAACGAAGCGGTGCAAAAGGCCGCCACCATCCTTCAGGATTCGTCCTTGCCGATCAAGTTTTACGGGTTCGTCGAAGGCGACGACATCGGCGCCGGCACCGTCGACGTGGTGGTCACCGACGGCTTCACGGGAAATATCGCGTTGAAGACCGCCGAAGGCACGGCCAACCTGTTCGGCGATTTCCTGAAGCAGGCTCTGACGGAATCGCCGATGGCCATGCTTGGGGCCTTCCTGGCCCGGCCCGCCTTGAAGAAATTCAAAATGCGGATCGACCCCCGGCGCTACAACGGCGCCATGTTCCTGGGCCTTAACGGCATCTGCATCAAAAGCCACGGCAGCACCGACGCCATCGGGTTCGCCAACGCCATCCATGTCGCCGTCGAATTGATCGAAAACTCCTTCAACGAGCACATCAAGGAAGACTACGAGCAGCTTTCCGGCCACGCGCCGGACTTAAAAAGGGTCGTGGGCGGCGAATGAGTTTCCGTTCTGAAATCATCGGCTGCGGCTCTTATCTCCCTGAACGGGTGGTCACCAACGCCGAGCTTTCGGCCAAGATCGATACCACCGACGAGTGGATCTTCTCCAGGACCGGCATCCGCCAGCGCCATTTGGCGGCGGATGGCGAATTGACGTCGGACCTGGCCCTCAAGGCGGCGGAACGCGCCCTCGATGACGCCGGCGTCCCGGTGGCCGAGGTCGATTTGCTGATCCTGGCGACGACGACGCCGGACAACACTTTTCCGGCGACGGCGACCAAGGTCCAGAACCAGCTCGGCATGGTCAACGGCGCCGCCTTCGACGTTCAGGCGGTGTGTTCGGGCTTCGTCTATGGTTTGGCGATTGCCGACAATTTCATCAAGTCCGGGCAAAGCAAGACCATCCTCCTGATCGGCGCCGAGACGTTCTCGCGCATCCTCGATTGGGAGGACCGCTCGACCTGCGTGCTGTTCGGCGACGGGGCCGGCGCGGTGGTGCTGAGGGCCGGGAAAGGGAACCCCGACGCCAATGTCGGCGAAACCGGCCATAACCGGGGCCGCGGCGTCTTGTCGACGCATCTGCATTCGGACGGTTCCACCAATGATCTGCTGTACGTGGACGGCGGGCCGTCTTCGACCCAGACCGTCGGTCACGTGCGCATGGTCGGCCGCGAGGTCTTCCGCCACGCCGTCATCAATCTGGCGGCCATCGTCGGCGAAGCCCTCGAAGCCAACGGGCTGGCGCCGGAAGACATCGATTGGATGGTCCCCCATCAGGCCAACAAGCGCATTCTCGACGGCACCGCCAAGAAGCTGGGCCTGGCGGAAGAAAAAATGGTCGTTACCGTCGATCGCCACGCAAACACGTCGGCCGCTTCCATCCCGCTGGCGCTGGACGAAGCCGTCCGCGACGGCCGCATCAAGCGGGGCAACCTTGTGCTCATGGAAGCCATGGGCGGCGGCCTGACCTGGGCCGCCGGCCTGGTGCGCTGGTAAAGGGCGTTTCCTACAACCCTTTGATATTGACGTATTTCTCCCGTAACGATACGCTTGGGTCGATAAATCAATAGGGGGCTCGACGGGCATGGTTGGGAAAGCGATAACGCGCGCGCAATTGGGCGAGGCCGTCTACCAGGAAGTCGGCCTGTCGAGAAACGAATCCGCCGAACTCCTTGAATCCGTCCTCTCCGAAATGTCGACCGCCTTGGCCCGCGGCGAAACGGTGAAGATTTCATCCTTCGGCAGTTTCTCGGTCCGCCAAAAGGGCCAGCGCATCGGCCGTAACCCGAAGACCGGCGAAGAGGTTCCGATCCTGCCGCGCAAGGTATTGGTGTTCCGTCCCTCGCAGGTCCTGAAAAGCCGGATCAACGAGCGAATGACCCCGGGGACGCCCCCGGAAATTCCCTCCTAGGACATGACCGAAACGGGCGACAATCCCGCCGCCGCCGGACGCGGCCGAAAATCCGCCTCCGCATTCCGCACCATCAGCGAAGTCGCCGCCGAGCTGGACCTGCCGCAGCACGTCCTCCGGTTTTGGGAAACCAAGTTCAGCGTTATCCGGCCCATGAAGCGGGGCGGTGGGCGCCGCTATTACCGGCCCGAGGACGTCACCCTCCTGAGAAGCATCAGCAGCCTGCTTTATACCGATGGCTACACCATCAAAGGGGTGCAGAAGCTCCTGCGCGAAGGCTCAGGCAAGCTTGAGCCCCCTTCGGCGGAACAGGCCCCGGCTTCTTCGCCGCCGGAGCCCGCGGCAAGCGCCGGCGGCGGCGATGCGGCCCTGAAGGGCGAACTTGAAGGCGTGGTCGGCGAACTGGAAGACATCCGCTCCCTGCTCCGCGGCGCCGACGCTTAAACGAGCCGAAATTTTCAACCTTTCATTCACCGCCTAAATGCCCGGCCTAAATGTTTGCCGGAATTGGACGCCGTCAGTATAGTGCGCCGGTCCCGGGCCCGAGCCCGGCCGGGGCATGGACGGAGCGTGGCGCAGCTTGGTAGCGCACTACACTGGGGGTGTAGGGGTCGCGGGTTCAAATCCCGCCGCTCCGACCATTATTTGAAAGGGTTAGCCAAAACTAGCTGGCCCCTTGTTTCTATCTAGCAACCTAGTAGCAACCAGATAGGGCCGATTTCACCACCCCCCCAAGCCGCCAAAGCCCCTAGATGCACCACAGCGGGCTTAAACGGTCCACAATGCGAAAAAAGCACTCGGTTCGTTATACTAACGCTTCGTTTTGGGAGGCTGTTATGGGTGAAACAAATATAAAGCTACACCCGCGAGGAAAAGTCTATGTCACGCCGTTGATTTACGCCACGCTCCTGTAGGACAGACCTTTTTGAAGCCTCCTCCCCCGTCACTCCCGTTTGTCCCGGTGCGCCCTTACACGCAGAATTTTCTGATTTTGTACCACCGAGCGCATTGACTAACATTTTGCGTAGTAAGGTAGGTATGTCTGCTTTCGGGGGTAAAGCGGACATAAATCAAAGAACCTCAAAACGTCCGCTAATAGCCATGTGTGGACGGCTCCCTGTTGGCAAGGGATTTTTTGGCGGTGATGCAGAGCTGGTCGGTGCTGCCATGTGTCCGGCCTGTTGATGCGGC
>NZAZ01000018.1 GCA_002686255.1 Rhodospirillaceae bacterium | reverse complement strand
GTTTTTAATGCCAAAGTTGATGTTGAGAATTGTTCTGAACAACTGGAATTATTCTTTAAGCTTTTATTCAAATCAATTGAATTTTGGAACAACAGCAAGAAATCAGTCTGGCCATCTTTCATTGTTAGCGAAATGATTATTCGTTTTATTAATATTGGCAAACAAGATAACCTTAGAGCTGATCGTGCTGATTTGTTACAACGACTTATTGATGGTGACATCATTGAAAGTAGTATAGAAAAACAATATAAACCGATAGTCAGAAGTTGTGATAAGCTCTATCAACAATATAACACAATAGCGCCATTAAAGACTAAAGCTGGTGTTGTTTCTATTGAGAAGCAATATAAAGATTGTATAGATGAGCTGGCACTAGCAGAAGGTGGCCTATCAGCATTAATTCAACCGTGCCAGAAAACTAAAGATAAAAAATCTGAAGAAATCGAATAAGAAGGAGTGGTAGAAGCTTCACCTAAAAAAACTGTAACTAAGGAAACGACAGTAGAAGAGATTCCCACAGAGGAGCCAGCAGCTAAAGATTCAAATATCTAAACAATAATTCAATCACAGATTTTCTTCATTAAAGCCTCTATATCGCTAGCTATATTCTTTAAATCACTATCTTTATGCTTTGATAGTGCTTTCAGTATCTTTTCGAGATATGCGCAAATATCAACTTCCATTGGATTGAAATTATCTGGCAACTTAATCTTTGTAATTACACAAAGAGTTTCAATAGCTTTGCCTGTATCGAATGGATTATTGTCCAAATTAAGAACAATAATTGATCTTTGAACGGCAGAAACAATTTTATTTTCAGCTAGGTCAATTTGGGAGAGCATTGAGTTCATCTTCGACATGCCCAGTTCACCATTGATTTGAGTTGCTAGTTCAAGGTCTTTTTCAAAATGAAACCTGGCAGCTTCCATGTCCTGGGGCTTTCCAAAAAATGAGAAAAATCCCAAACCACCATGGGTCATTGCTATTCCTTTGACGTCCTTTATTTCTTGTTTTTCTTTCAATTCCAGGCTTTTATGATATAACTCCTTAGCTTCAGCCCTTTGATCATCTTTTCCGCCACTAAGAGCTCCGGCTAATGAATTTGCAACCATTGCTTCTAAACCAGTTTGTTTTGATTGGGTAGCTAAATCATAAGCTTTACGCAATAAAGATAGTCGTTCTTCTGATTTATCTCGCTCTTGAGGGCTAATACTAAGGCCATGGAAATGAAAGCCTTCTGTTTGTGTTACTATACTATCACAGTGTTTTAATTTTTCAGCCATCTCGATAGCTTCATCATAACGTCTAGCTTCATATAAAGCTCTAACAACAGAAACAGCAAGCTGTTCATTATCAGGTGAAATATTACCATCTAAGATTTCTATTCCTAGGTCTGCAGCTTCAGACTGCTCCTTACCATAAATATGAGATTTTTCGCAAAGTACTATGGCTATCTGTTTTTCAACCTCTTTATCACTCTGTCCTAAACTAGATGCGGACAGTTTGGCTTTTTCCAGCAAAGTCAATGCGTCTTCAAATTGATGAAATTTACAGGCTAATTTTGCTGCAGAGAGATTACTATCATAGGCGTCACTGGAATATAAAGATCCAGCAGCAAAAAAATGTTTTGCAACTGCCATAGAGTCGTCTGGATTGTTAGAGTTTAAACTTTTTATAGCTTGAGCGATTAATGCATGATAATTTCTAGAGGATTGTGCTACGGTTGAAATATTACTGCCATCATCAGTATATCCAATCAAAAATCTCGTCGCATCAAGGAAGGCTTGAGATCTGAATGAGTAAACATCATCTTTATTTAAAACATCAAAAAATATGCCAGTGCTGTTTACAAGGTAATCAAGCTTCTCAATTGTAGCCAATCTTGAAATATCAAGGCACTGACTAATTAATGAAACCTTGAATTCTTTTCCAATATAGGCTGTGATTGAGATTATGTTGTTCATCTCAGGGTTGTTTTTAATTATTTCACCTACAGCCTCCTTTACACCATCGGGAATAGGAGGGTTGGCTCTATCAAAGTCCTTAGACAAAGAAAAGCCATCTCTAGTATCGATAAGATAACCATTTCTCGCAAGATGATCAACAGCATCAATTAAATCTGCAGGATAAACCATACCTTCATCTCTTTGAGACAACCAAGATGAAATCCAAGTTGCCGTCTCTTTAGATAACAGTACTCCCTCTGTTAGTAGTTCAATCTGTTCTTCTGTATTGAGTTGAGAAAGAGTATTTATCAGGCTTTTATCAATATTGATTCTCTGTAAAATTGATTCAGAATTGCCTTCATTTCTGAAACCTAATAGAAATAACACTTTGGTTTCGTTATTATTAAAGTAATCGAGTAGCTTAGCAAGCAAGACTTCAGATTTTTCATCAATCCACTGGATGTCATCTAGATGAAATATTACGACAGATTTATTTGATAATTCAACTAGTTTTTCTTGGATAAATGCATATATATCATCATCTGAAAAAGAAGGAGTGTCATCAGTAGTTGTTGTTGAAAGTACTGCGCCTATTGGACCAAGAAGCAGAGTTCCTGCACTATTGATAACCGAGTTAATTGAATCTTCTTGTTTTCTCTGGTCAAATAAATCAAGTGTTAGTGTAGATCCTAAGGCTTGATGAAATACATCATATGGTGTGGCTAATTCAGCGCCATCATTTTTTTTGCATTCACCTTGAAAATACAATACTGGTCCATCAGTGTTTTTATTTACATCAGAAATAAGGTTTCGTAAGATTTCAGTTTTTCCGCTCCCAGGAGGTCCAGATATTGCTATGTAATTACAGTCAGAATCAACTAACTTAGATTCTGCCTCACTTAGGATAGTTAAATAGTTAGAAAATTTCTTGTAAATTGGCTTTTCAGTAAGTTTGACAATGTCACCAGAACTCTTAGTATCAATTTCAATATCATTTTCAACAATGTTTCCAGCAATATTTTTATTTTCTTTCTGGCCTAGTTTAATAATGATTAGCATTGAGATACCAATAACTACAAGAGAGGCAAGGCTAGCAAGCTCTAATTGATTGCCAAACAAAGGAAAAGAAACGACAATAAAACCGAGAACTATTGGAATCGAATAAATCTCAGAAAACTCATCTTTCTCATCTAGAATTGATCTACCCAGTATGTAACTTCCAAGCAATACTGATAAATAAACAGGTATTAAAATAATCAAGTCATTTAGAGTATTATTTATTAGCAAAGGTAGGGCTATATAGGCTATTATTCCATGTGCTGCGCCAAGACCAAAGAACGCACCTTTTCCTGACACACTTGGTAGATGGGCATATTTTGTCAAGAATGGATGTGAAATTAATCTTGGAATTAAAATTGGCACCACAAACAAAGTAATTGAAATAGCAATTAACCACAAATAAGAAGGAATGGAGTAAAGTAGCATTGGCAAACTGTCATATGACGCTTTGTCAGTTGGCGGGTTATAAGCAGCAAGCGCTGGCATTGCTATCCAGGAAGAAAATCTCCCCATGATGAAGCCATAGAAACTAGTCAATAAAACTGTTTTTACATTTAAAGTTTTGTTATAGTTCCAGTACTTATATATTAATAAAGGGGCTATTATTGAGCAAACAAACATTAAAAGATTAATCAAGGTTGCATCAATTAAAGTACTAGCATTTGCAAAACCGAATGCCATAGTCGTTACACTATGAAGTTTTGATCCATCTGAGTTTGAGTAGACGTCACCGTTAATATTGAAGAACTCATCACCAGGATTTGCGGGCATTTGATCAAAAGATATCACAAGCAAGTTTCTCTCACTTAATTTGCTTGAGAGAACCGAAATTGCTTCGTCAGTAAGAAAGCCTTCTAAAAATAATCTTGTGGACTCTGCACTTGCATTTTGCGCTAATATATCGTTTATATATCGAGTTGTTAGAGTATAAAAGACACCATTTGTATTATCAAAATTATGTGCTAACCAGCCGACACGTGATTGATGCTTCTTAGTTGCAAGAATAACCACATCAAATTGTGATTCAGATATATCACCTGCAGTAAGCGTTATCAGTTCAATAATTGTTTTTATACCTTTTCCTATAGTAGTAGTGATAGGAGAATAAAAGAAGAAGTGATTGTTGATTACACCTCCTGTAAGTATCAGTGGCTCACCTAAAAACTTGGTTAATTGATAGCGAGCACTGAACTTCTTTCCATAGACTGATTCTTGAGCATGAAGATCTGCAGACAAAGAGTTAATTTGTAAGGAAATTTGTGCTATTGAAGAGTCACTTAGTTTCTCTTTATTTTTTTCAAAGAGTTCTTTTGCTTTATTTAAATTATTTCTACTTTCTACAAGTAATCTCTTGTAACCACCATTATCCAGAGCAGCCCAATAATAAGCTTCTGATTTATCCAGTAAGCCAACCATTTCTATTTCATTGTTATTGCTTTCTACGATGTCAGCAAAAGTAGCAAATATAAAGCCAAGAGATATTAATAAGAATAGGAGTAGTCTTCTCATATTAATGTACAATTTTATGATTGTAAATCTTTAAATTTTTTTTTATATCTTTATTATAGGTCTAAAGGAACTAGTTATAAAATTTTCTTAGATAAACCTTTAACGCTCTATATGGATTATTATTAATAATTGTGCTTGTAGTAGATAAATTCACTAAGGGGATTAATGATAGTAGCACGTTAGATAAAAATGATTGAATAAATTAGCTTCTAGAGAAAATGTTAAGTATTTTTATTACTATTTTTTTTGCTTTTTCAATTGCAGTTCCACTTGAAAAACTCTCTTCATTTAATTGTTCGATTTCATTCCAATATTCAAGATTAGTCAACCAATTAGCAATAGTTTCTTTCATGATTTTCTTAGTTCTATAGATTGGCAAATTATAATCTTGACGCTTATTATAGGCAGAAGGAATGGCAAGGTCAAAAAATTCCCATGCTAAATCAATACGTCCTTGACGCACCAAGTCAACAAATGTCCTCATAAATCCAAGTTGATGACACTATATTTTCTGAATTCCTTTTTTGCGACAGGTATAACAAGTATTATTAGGGTGTCTGCTCTGCTGTAACTTTCCCTTTGACCCTCGACACATACCATTATTGCACCAAACTGCACCACAATTTGTACATTTGTATTTAAGTTTAATCCCTGTCTTACAGTATGGACATCCCATTACTCTATTCTCCTATTATTATTTATTTCAAGATGAAGCTTTACATCAAACGAAATTTGAATCTATATTTCGCCATAATAAGTCATCAAGAATTAACATTGAGAAAATTTTTCAGGAGTAGATGAAAATTTAGTACTGGCACCACAGGGATCCGAGAAGAAACCCGAAACATTACACTTGACCTTGTTAGTCTTTTCTTTGCAGTTGTTACAAATTAATTTATCATCCGTAATTTCAAAGTCGTATTTTTTACAATTGTTACACTTCAAATCAAAACTCCCTGAGCAACCAACACATGCAACTTTATATTTCGACATGTTATCTCCTTCTATTATGTTTAAATTGAAATCTAGTATATACCCATATTTATACTAAGGCAAAGTAAGTTTAATTTGTCAGGGAGGTTATATATAAAAGAAGCCAAGTGAAAATATGCTCTCCTGGTGTTTTGGACTAAGAGTAAATATCAGTCAGGTGTCTATCAATCCTTTACAACCCCAAGAGGAAAATATTCCTCTATCCAGTTTTTCATAGTTTCTCTCATGATGCTTTTAGTTGCATACATACTAACAGTGTCTCCTGAGAGCATGTCATAGGAGTCCGGAATAGTTCGTTCAAAAAACTGCCATGCCAAATCCTCTTGGCCCTGGTAAATAAAATCAGTGAAGCGCCGAAAAAACTTTCCTGAAAGTGGCACATCTGACCTTCCTGCAAACAAGAGATTCATCATCTCCCACTTGTTAAAGGTCTGGGCGTCAATTAAAGCTCTAATTTGCAAAGCCTCCTCATCAATATTGGCTAATTCGGACTCGCTATAGACTTTAAGATTTGCCTTTATATGTTCATCTGCCCTCTCAAGGCGACCATTAACGAATTTATAAGCCACCCAAAAATGCAACCAATTGGCAAGCGCTGAACCGTGTGGCGTAGCAACTGTTATGTACTTATCAACCAGCCATTCACCATGCTCATTAGAGTATACATACTTGCCATCATCACGCCAGCCACTAACATCCTCTATCGATGCAACTTGTTTAAAACTAGGGTCTGCAGTGAAAAAATAGAGACCAGCAAGTGAACGAGCACCACCTANGTTTGTTCTCAACACCATATAAGGGAAACTTGTCGGCACTCGAAACAATTCAATTACTNNAGCNTNAAATTCACTGTCTATATTTGTTGAAACAACGTCGCCGTTTATATCTTTTACTAGGAATATTAAATCGTCAGTAATGCTTCTGTCATCAGATTTGATCCCACAAAAAGTGTTCTGGTTATAACAACTATGAACCAACCCTACGTGTTGATAAAACTCAGTTTGATAATCACCAAACTGACATTTTCCAGTTGATATTCTCTTATTTGTGCCCTCAAATGTAATAAAACTTAGATCCCTATTGTCTTTCTCACAATACAGCCCTGCAAGTTCTTGTCGGTAAGGCGCTTCAGCAGCTGCCTTGTCGTCTTTCAAATTTCTCTCTTCCTCTATCTGACCATTCTCATACCAGGTAGTCAACTTACCATCTTTGAAATTTACCTCTGACTTTATTTGACCATTCTTGTACCACTTAGCCCACTTATCTATTTCTCCATCTTTAAAATTTTTCTCCTCTTCTATCTGACCATTCTCATACCAATAAGTGTGCTTGCCATCTTCTTTGCTATTTTTGTAATTGTTCTCATACTTCTTCTGACCATTTTTATACCACTCAGTGCGCTTGCCATCATACTTGCCGTCTTTGTAATTTAACTCCCGCCATATCTGACCATTTTTATCCCAATTACTCCATTTTCCATCTTCCTTACCATATTTCCAATTTTGTTCAAAACTCTTCTGACCATTTTCATACCACCAAGTCCACTTGCCATTTGCTCCAGAAAAATCAGTGAATGATTGACTGTCTACATAATTTTTCTCAAACTCTTTATGACCATTCTCATACCACTTAGTATATTTTCCATTTAACTTGCCATCTTTGTAATTTGCTTCTGACCTTATCTTGCCATTCTCGTTCCAATTACTCCATTTGCCATCTTCCTTGCCGTCTTTAAAATTTACCTCATATTTCTTCTGGCCATTCTTATACCACCAAGTCGACTTGCCATCATACTTGCCGTCTTGGTAATTTAACTCAATCCCTATTTGACCATTCTCATGCGAATAACTCCGCTTGCCATCTAATCTAGAAGAATCTTGTAATGCTTGAACGTCTATATAATTTAACTCCCGCCATATCTGATTCTGAGCATTTTCCCAGTCATACCAACGAGTAAAATTGTGACCTGCCTTATTGTCTTTGTAATGTTTTTCTGACTTTATCTGCTCATTACTGTAATAGTAAGATTGTATTTCACTATAAAAGGTAAATAAAATAATTACCAAGAATAGGAGTAGAAGTAGGAGTAGTTTTTTCATACTAGGTATATATTTCTATTCTAAATTATTAATAAGTGTATATTCGAACTATATAAATTATTTTTTTGGCAGATTAATGGTTGAAGAAAAATTACTTACAAAATCTCTATACCTTAGAGGACTTCAATGTGAAAAATCTCTTTGGCTTAAGATAAATAATAGTGATGTATTAGAAGATGAAGATATTGCTATTTCGCAAATTTTTGAAACAGGTAGAAAGGTTGGCGCACTTGCTTGCAACCTTTTTCCAAATGGAAAAAGAATATCATTTGGAGATACAGTTCGTGATCAAAGAATTGCGTTAACCAAACAGTGGATTGTGGATGGTGTCAGCACTATCTATGAGGCTACCTTCGAGTTTGACGGAGTTTTGGTGATGGTCGATATTCTAAATAGGGATAGTGATGGTAATTTTGAAATCTATGAGGTTAAAAGTAGTAGTTGGAATTCAAAGAAAAAATTAAAAGACATTGATACCTATATCAAGGATGTTTCAATCCAATATTACGTATTAAATGGTTGCGGTCTAAATATATCCAAAGCAGCTGTCACACTTCTAAATGGAGACTATATCAGAGGTGATGAGCTCAATATTAATGATTTATTCATCCATCAAATAGTAACTGATGAAGCCATATCTTTGCAAGACAGAATTCCGGATACATTGCGCTCTTTTAAAGGGTCACTTAATGAACAAGAGATAGAGCCAGACATCGATATTGGATGGCATTGTAAAAAACCATATAAATGTGATGCTTCTGAATATTGCTGGAGAGTGCAAAGACAAATACCAGAATATTCGGTATTCAATATTTTCCCGCTTACAAAAAAATCCAAGGCACTAAAGCTTTATCATCAAGGGATAGTCAATATTGATGATATACCTGAATCATTTAAACTAACTGACAGACAGCGATTGGCTGTTGACGCAAGTAAATCTTTAGCAGGCCGGAAACCTCAAATTAACAGGGAAAAGCTTGAATTATTTCTAAGTTCGCTAAGCTATCCCTTGTACTATTTAGATTTTGAGACATCCCAACAACCAATTCCAGAATTTAAAGGAATTAGTCCATTCCAACAAATTCCATTTCAATATTCTGTTCACATAGAACAACAGAATCAAACTATCGAGCATAAAGAATTTCTAGGTAAAGAAGGATCTGATCCTCGAGAGCAACTTG
>NZAZ01000017.1 GCA_002686255.1 Rhodospirillaceae bacterium | reverse complement strand
GCGCCCAGCGCCGAACCGGCCTTGGCCGATGCACCCAGATCGCCCTGCAACCGTTTCGGCACCGGATCGCCGCGCCAATCGAGAAACAGAATTGATCCAATTTGGGCCGGAAAGACCCTAGAGGTTCAAGGGGCCGGAAAAATCCTCCGGCGCCCCGTTGAAGACAAGGATTCCACGAATTGCCGACGGGGCATGTGACCGGGGTCACTCGGGCGGAAAAAGTCCGGAAGGACTCTAAGTGGGGTTATTCGCCCCGGACCTCCTCGACCATGTCGCTTAGCTGTCCGACGTCCATCACCAACAGCGTTTTCTTCTGCCGTTCGACGACGCCGTTGCGGGCCAGGTCGCTCAACACCCGGGCCACCGTCTCGCGGGTCGTCGATGCCCGGCTGGCGATGTCGCTATGCATGGGGATGGGCGAGATTTCCGCCTCGTTTTCGCCTTTCATGTGGTCCTTGGCCAGACGCAACAGGTCCGCATGAATCCGGTTGTTGGCGGCCATGGTGCTCAGGTCCATGATCCGGTCGGTGGCGGCGCGGACGATCTCCGTCAGCCTTCTGATCACCTTCATGGCAACGGAGGGATGCGTCTCAAGGAGGTCAAGGAAACGATCCTTGGGCAGGGAGACGACCAGGCTGTCGGTTAGGGCCATGACGCTGGCCGAGCGGGGGCGTCCGTCGATGGCCGCCAGTTCGCCGAAGTAATCGCCGTCGGTCAGATCGTCGAAGGTGATTTCGCGGCCGGACAGGGAATAATTGATGACCCGAATATTCCCTTCGACGATGAAAAACACGTCTGAGGAATCGCTATTGCGGTCGATGATCTGCTCATGATCGCCATATCGCTTGAAGCTCGCCGACTTCTCGATCTTCTTTAGTTCGGCGGGTTTCAGCCCCGACAGCAGGTCGATTTGGGCCAGGCTTTCTGTTTCTTTTTTGGGCACGATGGCTATCCTCGTCCCCCCCTTCAAGCACCGGTGAACTTTATCTCCTTTCAATGCCAAAGGCGAGAGGAAGGGGCATCCTTCGTCATTATACCACGGCGTCGTCGCCGCCCCGGCGCGGATCGCCGGCGCCGGTGAATTCTCCCGTCGGAGCATCGAAACGGGCGACATGGACGCCGCCGAAAAACAGGTTCCGTTCGTCCCATAGTTTGGTCTCGGGGAAACCGGCTTGAAGCCCGGCCACGGCGTCCTCATCGAAGCCGCTTTCGATGTTCAGGAGCCCGCCTTCGAAATGGAGCCGGGGGGCGTCGACGGCGTCTTTCACCGGCAGGCCGAAATCGAGAAGGTTGACCAGGACCTGGAGGATCGCCGTGCGCAGCCGGTTCGACCCCCCCGACCCGAGCGCCGCCACCGGAGCGCCGCCTTCCCCGATCACCAGCGACGGCGCCATCATCGAACAAAGGCGCGTATCGGTGGGCCATTGATGGAAGCCCAGGGGGTTGATGTCCTCCTCGCCGAGCATGTTGTTCATCATCATCCCGGTGCCGGGAACGATGTAGCCCGCCCCTTCGCCGTTGGACAGGGTCAAGGAGGCGGCGTTGCCGGCGGCGTCGATGACGCTGACGTGGGTGGTGCCGCGCCCGGCCCGCGGCCGGCCCAGGATTTTCGCCCTGTAGGCGGCCAGAAACCCGGGATCGAGAAGGATGTCGGCGGCGCCTTCGTCCAATTCGCCGAGGCCGCTTTCGACCCGGGCCTTGTTGGTCAGCTCCATGACCCGGGCCAGGCGCCGCAAAAGGCCCAGGGAGCCGAATCCCAGCCCTTTGATGTCGGTCTTTTTCAGAAGTTCCAGGGCAAAGGCGACGAGGATGCCGCCCGTGGACGGCGGCGGGTTGGTATAGAGCCGGGCATCCCGGTAATCGACCGTCAGGGGCCGGCGCTTTTCGACCCGGTAGCCTTCCAAGTCGCTCCTTGCCAGGGCGCCGCCGCCGGCCTTGCAATCGTCGGCGATGCGGGCGGCGATATCGCCCCGGTAGAACAGGGCCTCGCCTTCCCGGGCCAGCGATTCCAGGGTGTCGGCAAAATCGGGGTTGGTCATGGTTTCGCCCTCGCGCTTGAGGTCTTGCGCGTCCTCGGCGCTGGCGAATATGGCGCGGCTGGCGGCGCTCGACATATAGATCGGGCCGACGACCTGAAACAGGTAGGCCTGCAGCCGATTGACGGTGAACCCCTTGCGCGCCAGGGCCATCGCCGGCTCGACCAGGCGCGTCATCGGCAGGGTGCATAGCTCCCCGTGGACCCGAAACAGCCCCCTTGCCGTTCCCGGCGTCGCCATCGACGCCATGCCGATGTGGAATTCCTGGGTCACGGTGCCGAAATCGGCAACGATGGGGAAGAAATCGGGATCGGCAGCGCGGTGTTTCGGCGTCTGGGTGAAGAAATCGTAGACAACCGGGTCGGGCGATCCCTTCTCCGCCGGACGCGCCAAAAGGAATCCGCCGCCGCCCAGGGACGACAACACCGGCTCGACCACGCACGAGGCAAAGATCGCCGCCAGCACCGCGTCGAAGGCGTTGCCGCCTTCGTCCAGAACGGCGGCGGCGGCTTTCACGGTTTCCGGGTGGCCGGCGGCGATGACGCCCTTGATCGTCATGGCACGGCCCGGCCATCGCAATCGACGCCGGCGGCGGCGATGGTTTCCTTGCCCGCCTTGCACTTGGCGTCGAACCTCAGCCCGGGGACGGCCTCGGGCATGAGGCGGCCCATGGGACGCCAATTGGTGCCCCGGTAGACGACACAGGGATAACGGTTCAGGACTTGGGTTATGTCTTCCGGCCCCCGCCAGCCGCGCAACACCAGCCGGCTCTGGTCCCACCAATGCTCGAGCCAATAATCGTTGGCCGGGCGGATGGCGGCGAGCCGGTCCGAGAACCGCGACCCGGTAACGTAGTCGCCCAGCATCAGGGCGAAAGACGGGTTCGAGGACGCATACAGGTTGATCCTGGCGCAGCGCCCGAAACGCCCATTGTCGATGGAAAGCGCCGCCTTGTGGTCCCGGCCCAGTTGCCGGGCGAGCTTGGAAACGCCGTATCCCTGCGCCGCCACCAAAGCCGCCAGCAACACCGCCAATCCCGGGCCCAGTATCCGCACCGCCCCCGGGCGGCCGGCCAGCATCCCGGCCGCCAGCCGCCATACCAGGACCAGGGCCAGCGGGATCAGCACGAAGGACGGAATCATGTAAATCGCGTTCGGCTGTTTGGCCACCAACAGCACCTGGGCCAGTTGCGCCACCCAGATTCCGGCCAAAAGGCGGACCTCGGGAGCCGGCGCCGGACGGCCCTGGCGGTTTCGCCACCAGGCCCCGATCAGGGTCAGGCCCGAGAGGATAAACACCACGTGGAAGGCAGGACGTTTGAAAAGCTTGAGGATGCCTTTCAGGTAAACGTTCCAATCGGCGCCCCATTCGGCGCTCCCCGGGGCGCCACCGTAGGCACCGGCCTGGGACATCTTCGCCATCCAGGCGAAAATGACGTCATAGGCGCCAAGGGCCGGGAGGGTGAAGACAATCAACGCCGCCAGCGCCCAAACGCCGTACAGGATGATCGGCCGCACCCCGCCCAACACGAACAGCGGCAGCAAAAAAATCGGCAGAGCGGTTATTTTGGAAGCGACGCCGAAACCGGCGATCACCCCGAAGGCAGCGGCGAAACGTCCCTTGTGACGGTCGGGAAGGCCGGGTTGCAGCGTCAACACCGCAACCGCGGCCAGCATCAGCACCGTCAACAGAAGCAGCGCCTCCGGCTTAACGTGGATGGAGTGCTTGAGAACCACGGTCGAAATGAAAGGCGCCAGTTGCAGGAACGCCGCCGCCGGCAGGTCCCCGAACACCCACCAGCCCGCGGCGCCCAGAACCAGGACGCCGAGGGCGTTGAGGACGATGAAAACGGTGCCGATCAGGCGCAAATGGGTTTCCGGGTCGGCCAGAACGGCGCCGGTGATGGCGTCGGCGGAGGCTCCCGGATTGGCGGCCCAGAGGACCAGGGCCCCGAGCCAATCGACCGTCGTCCCCGGATGATAGACGTGGCCCGGCGTCGTTAGGTTGACGATGTTGAGCGCATCGAGAAGGTAGAAATAATCCGGGTCCAGGTTGAACCACAACCACGACGGCCCACCCTGGGAACGGACCCAAAGCGCCGCCGCAATGTAACAGAGAGGCAACGCCAGCAGGGTCCAACGGGCGGCCAGGCCCGGTCCCGGACGGATTTCCTGCCGCTTCTCCATCTAGGTCACGAACTCATAAATGGAGATGAACTGTGATCGGCAGAGGATCCGTTGCGGCAGGAAGGGGCGCGAAAGCGGGGCCAAAGCCCCGGTGAGGGTGTCTGACGCACCGAAACGGGCCATATGCCGCCCCCTCTCGGGGCGCGGTTCTTTTGTCCACTGGACAGCGTCGGGTCGTCGGTCATGATGCTTCGGCATAACTCCTTCCTAACTCCTTGCCAGTGAACAAAATAACACGCGTCACAGTCGTCCCTATTTATGAGTTCATGACCTGGATTTATCCGAAATTCCCGGTTGCGGTTGCCGGCCGGCATCTTCCTACAAGGCCCTCTAAACCACAACACCCTGGCGCCGGAACAGGCCCGGGACGTCCCGGACAACTGGAAAACCGCGGTTTGTTGGTCTTTTGCAGCGTTTTAGGCGCCCATTCATGCGCCATGGGGGCTGACGCCCGCCGCGCGGCGGGTTGCGGCATGCGCCGCAACCAGAGCCCATCAAGTCCGAATGGTTCCATTCAAACTTAATGGGCTCTCGAAAGATTGATTTCCCTATCCTTCGGCCTGCGATAGACTGCGAACATCGATCCCCGACGGGGGCGGCTTGCCGCCGGTGGAAGGGAACAATGCGGTTGGGGGGCTGTGTGTTTTGAAAGGGCTTGGTCGTGAAACGTATTGGACTCCTCTTTGCTTTTTCCTTTGTCTTGACCGCAGCCACGGCGGCATTTGCCGATGGCCAGATGAACGCGGTTTCCTTCCAGCCCCTTCCCCCAGGGTCGGCCTTCTTCGTCCGGCCGCTCGATAATTCCGACCACAACCTGGTCCTGCAGAAGGACTTCGAGCGCGTCCTGATGCAAAAGGGCTATACCGTGTCCAAGGACGCGACCCTGATTCTTACCTTCGAAACCCGCGATACCGCCGGCTCCTGGTCCGGCGGCGGCCCCAACCGGCTTGTCGAGTTGAGCAATAACCCCGACCAAACGGGCATCGAAGCGCCGAGGGTCCGTCTCAACCTTTTCAATTCCGCCCGCGGCGGCCTCTTGAACCCCGACCGCAGGGAATTGACCCGGACGGTAACGCCAAGCAGTTTCCGCATCGACGTCACCATCGACGACAAGTCGAACGGCAAACGCCTGTGGCAGGGTTGGAGCAGCGTCGACATCGGCCCCGGCGACAACCGCAAAATGACCCGGAACATGATTCCGATTCTCGTCAACAGCTTGGGACAGACCGTGCGCCAGAAGTCGTTCCCGCTGCAATAATTGCCGCCGGCGACTCTCTCCGGACTTAATTTTTACTTTTTTTTACTCGCCGGCATCTCAACCATTTCTTACTTCAGACCCTTTATTTCGATATTTCTAGAAATATCGTTGATATCAAGAAAGCCTAGGGCTACACTATCCCCATGAACGAGGAAAATGCGGCTAAATGCCTGGCCGAGCTGGGCAGTCCGACCAGGCTGGCGGTATTCCGGCTGTTGGTCCGGGCCGGTCACGCCGGCATGGTGGTCGGCGACCTCAGGCGGCGCCTGCAAATCCCGGCCTCCACCCTGTCGCACCACATCGCCAGGCTGGCCTGGGCCGGGTTAGTGGAACAGCGCCGCCAGGGCCGGAGCCTTCACTGCTTTGCCCGAACCGACGTGATGGACGGTTTGGTGACCTACCTGACCGCCGAATGCTGCGCCGGTTTCGAAGACCAAACGACGGACCAGCCGGCGGCCTGACGCGAGGACCTTGACCGATGACCCCTGACCCCCTCGATCATACACTGAGCGACTCGCCCAGTGGATTTACGGCGGCAAGGACCTGGGGCGGTCATTCCCTGATTCTCCTTGCCCGTGTCGATGCCGTAATATGGGCGATGGCGGGGATTTACCTGGGCCTTTTCCTGCTCGCCCCGGCCCGGGTGCCGGAAAGTCTGAGCTTCGTCGGATCGGCGCTGATTTATATTTCTCCCTTTTTACTGCTGTCCGTCGCCGTCGCCGCGGCGGCCCGGGCCACCGGGTCGGAAAAGCTGATCGCCCGCGTTTTTTCCGGCCGCCCGGCGGCCATGATCGCCGCCGCCGCCTTGTTCGGGAGCCTGTCGCCTTTCTGTTCGTGCGGCGTCATTCCCATCGTCGCCGGCCTGCTGGGCGCCGGCGTGCCGCTGGCCCCGGTGATGGCTTTTTGGATTTCCTCGCCGTTGATGGACCCGGAAATGTTCATCCTCAGCGCCGCCGCCCTCGGACTTCCCTTCACCTTGGCCAAGACTCTTGCCGCGTTCTCCATCGGGATGATCGGCGGCTTCGGCACCTTGGGCGCGCAAAGGCTTGGCCTGTTCAAGGACCCGCTTTCCGAAGGCGTTAAAACCGGCTGCGGCAAGACCGCCTGCGGGACGGCGGCGAAATCCGAAGCCGCGGCCGAAGGGAACGCAGACGGGGTGTTGTGGCCATTCTGGCGCCAGCCCGAACGGCGCCGCCTGTTTACCGAAAGCCTTGGCGAAACCGGGTGGTTCCTGGGCAAGTGGCTGACGTTGGCGTTTGCCATCGAAAGCCTGATGGTCGCTTTCATTCCCCCCGAAATGATCGCCGAATGGCTCGGCGGCGGCGCCTGGTGGACGATCCCCGCTGCTGTCGTCGTCGGGATCCCCGCTTATCTCAACGGCTTTGCCGCCATCCCGCTGATGGCCGGCATGATCGATTTGGGCATGAACGAGGGCGCGGCCCTGGCTTTCATGATCGCCGGCGGCGTCACCAGCATACCGGCGGCGATGGCGGTTTTCGCCCTCGTGCGGCGCCAGGTGTTCGCCTGGTACGTGGCGCTTTCCCTGACCGGATCGCTGGCCGCCGGGTTGTTGTATCAATTGGCCATTTCCGGCTAAGACTGGCGCCCGCCTTGCCGTTCTGCTAGGTTGCGCAATCGGGGCCGTGGTGGCTAACCCACCACGGCCCTGTAACGCGTTAGTGTGAATTTGGCTCACATCCGGACCGCATCAGATGATGACAGATTTTGCTGACAAGGCCTTATTGCCGGCCGGATTTTCCGATGTTCTGGCTCCCGACGCCCAATTCGAGGCGTCGGTGCTGAACCGGCTGTTGGCGTGTTTTTCCGGCCACGGCTATGACCGGGTCGAACCGCCCCTGATCGAGTTCGAAGAAGGACTTTTGACGGGCATCGGCGCCGGCCTGGCCGAACAGACCTTCCGGCTCATGGATCCGGAATCGCAAAGGATGATGGCCGTGCGCGCCGATATCACCCCCCAGGTCGCCCGCATCGCCCAGGCCCGGCTGGCCAAGGCGCCGCGTCCGCTCAGACTCAGCTATGCCGGACAAGTGCTCAGGGTCCAGGGTTCTCAGCTCCGGCCCGAACGCCAGTTCATGCAAGTCGGCGCCGAGCTGATCGGCGCCGCCGGGCCCGCCGCCGACGCCGAAGTCATTGCCATGGCCGCCGCCGCGTTGATCGAACTTGGCGTCGCCGAGCTGTCATGCGACCTCGGCCTGCCGGCGCTGGTGCCGGCCGTCATCGGCGACGCCGAGCCAAGCCTTCAGGCCAAGCTGCGCCAAGCCCTGGACCGCAAGGACGCCGCCGCCGTCGCCAGCCTCGGCGGTGAATTGGGCGAAGCTCTCACCCAAACCCTGGCCGCCATGTTGTCGGCCGCCGGCCCCGCCGCCGAGACTCTGGACGCCCTGGGCGGCCTTGGTTTCGAAGGCGATGCCGAAGACGGCCGCAAGCTCCTGGCCGACGTGGTGGATCGTGTCCGGGCCGCCCGTCAGGACTTGAAATTGACCATCGACCCGGTGGAAAACCGGGGCTTCGAATACCATACCGGCGTCACCTTCACGTTCTTCGCCAAGGGGGTGCGTGGCGAACTCGGCAACGGCGGGCGCTACGCCGCCAATGGCGACGGCGGCAAGGGCGGGGAACCGGCGACCGGATTCACCTTGTTCATGGATACCGTGCTTCGCGCCCTGCCGGCGCCGGAATCGGCGCCCCGGGTGTTCCTGCCGGCCGGCACACCGGCGGGGGAAGCGGCGAAGTTCAGGGCCCAAGGCTGGATCGCCGTCGCCGGCCTGGAGGCCGGCGCCGACGCCGAAACCGAAGCCCAACGGCTGGCATGCAGCCACCTGCTGGACGGCGGCAAGATCAGGGAAATCGGTAAAAATAAAAAGGGTTAGACCGTTATGGCCAACGTTGTCGTCATCGGGTCGCAATGGGGCGACGAAGGAAAGGGCAAGATCGTCGATTGGCTGTCCGAACGGGCCAACGTGGTGGTCCGCTTCCAGGGCGGCAACAACGCCGGGCATACGCTGGTCATCAGCGGCGTCACCTACAAACTGCACCTGCTGCCGTCCGGCGTTGTCCGTCCGGACAAACTTTCGATTATAGGCAACGGCGTCGTGATCGACCCGTGGGCGCTGCTCGACGAAATGGAAACCGTCCGCGGCCAGGGTGTCGAGGTATCGCCGTCGAACCTGCGCATTGCCGAAAACGCGGTGCTGATCCTGCCCTTGCACAAGGAACTGGACTTGGCCCGTGAAAAGGCACTGGGCAAAGGCAAAATCGGCACCACCGGACGCGGCATCGGCCCCGCCTATGAGGACAAGGTGGCCCGGCGCGCCATCCGCGTCGGCGACCTCGCCGACCCGGAAGTGCTGAGCCGGCGGATCGAGGGGTTGCTGCTGCACCACAACGCGCTCCGGCGCGGTCTCGGCGAACCGGAAATCGACGCCCTGGACCTGAAGGCGAAGCTTGATGACGTGGCGCCGAATATCCTGCCCTTTGCCGGCGTCGTCTGGCAGGAGCTGGATGCCGCCCGGCGCAACGGCAAACGCATCCTGTTCGAAGGCGCCCAGGGCACGATGCTGGACGTCGACCACGGCACCTATCCTTTCGTCACCTCGTCGAACACGGTGGCCGCCCAGGCCGCCGTCGGTTCGGGACAGGGCCCCGGCGTGGTGGACTATGTGCTCGGCATTGCCAAGGCCTATACCACCCGCGTCGGCGGCGGGCCGTTCCCGACCGAGCTGGAGGATGACATCGGCCGCCTGCTCGGCGAACGCGGCATCGAATTCGGCACCACGACCGGGCGGCCGCGCCGGTGCGGCTGGTTCGACGGCGTGCTGGTGCGCCAGGCGGTGAAGGTCAACGGCATCAACGGCATCGCCTTGACCAAGCTGGACGTGCTCGACGGCATGGAAGAGCTCAAGGTCTGCACCGGCTACAGGATCGATGGCGAGGCGCTTGACCATTTGCCCGCTTCGACGGTTCGCCAGGCGAAGGTCGAGCCCGTTTTCGAGGTCATGGAAGGGTGGTCCGAAAGCACCCGGGGAGCCCGAACCTGGGCCGATCTGCCGGCGACGGCGGTCAAGTACATCCGCCGCATCGAAGAGATAATTGATGCTCCCATCGCGCTTTTATCAACAAGCCCGGAGCGCGAGGACGTGATCCTGGTTCAGGACCCGTTTGCCGATTAAGGCATTGATTTAAGAGTCTTTTTTTCCCTGCCGGCCCTCGATGGCGCGGCAAACCGGCGGCTTGCGGGGTCATCCGAAAAAAAGCCGGGCTCCAGAGGAACCCGGCTGAAAATTCTCCCTCACACAAATTACCGGACTGAGAGAATTCCTGACGGCGCCAACGCCGTTCAAGCGTTGATGTGCTGCTCGATCACGGCGTTCTTCACCGATTTCCGAACCTTTTCGAAGGCCCGGACCTCAATCTGGCGGACCCGTTCGCGTGAGATTCCGAAGCGGAGGCTCAAGTCCTGGAGCGTCGCCGGAGCCTCGTTGAGGCGCCGCTCGGACAGGATTTGCCGTTCCCGATCGCTCAGGCCCATCATCGCCGTGGCCAAAAGCTTGCGGCGGCTGCCCAGCTCCTGTTTCTCGGCGAGGACAATTTCCTGGCCGTCTTTTTCCTCGACCAGCCAGTCCAGCCATTCCCCTTCGCTGTCATCGCGGAGCGGCGCGTTCAGGGAATGGTCGGGGCCGATCAGGCGGCGGTTCATGTTGATGACTTCGGCCTCCGGCACTTTCAGCCATCCGGCGATGGCGGAGACGTTTTCCGGATGCAGGTCCCCGTCCTCCAACGCCTGAATCCTGGCCTTGAGTTTGCGGAGGTTGAAGAAAAGCTTCTTTTGCGCCGCCGTGGTGCCCGTTTTGACCAACGACCAGGAATGCAGGATGTATTCCTGAATGGCGGCGCGGATCCACCACATGGCGTAAGTCGAGAGCCTAAACCCCCGGTCCGGATCGAACCGTTTGATCGCCTGCATCATGCCGACGTTGCCTTCGCTGATCAGCTCGCCCAGGGGCAGGCCGTATCCCTGGAAGCCCATGGCGATCTTGGCGACCAGGCGAAGGTGGCTGGCAACCAGACGCTCGGCCGCTTCCGGATCCTCATGGTCGCGCCAGCGTTTGGCCAGCCGGCGTTCCTCCTCCTTCTCCAACATCGGATAGATACGGATGCGATGCAGGTAACGGGACAGGTTCCGATCCGGAGAGAGATCAATATTGTAGATCGCCGATCCCATGGTTTTGTATTTCCCCAGATCCTGTTTCGTCGTTTTCCCGGGCCCCGGGTAATCCGGCGGAGCAAGCCGGGCGGGACCCCTTCACAGAGGGGAATCCTACAATACCTAATCAAAAAGCTCAAGTATATGATGAAAATTAAATTTTTTCTAAATTATCTACTAATTCATTAAAATTACTAGGCAATTCAGATTTAAGCTGCATAATAACCCCACTGGATGGATGGGTAAAACCGATCAAAAATGCATGTAAAGCTTGGTGATTAAAGTTGGAAATTTTTAGCCTTACGGTTTCCGGCGCGTTTTTCAGCCGCCGCTTCGTCCCGCCGCCGTAAAGGGGATCACCGACAACCGGATGGCCCAGGGAAGCCATATGGACGCGAATCTGATGGGTTCGGCCGGTCGCCAGCCGGCATTCAACAAGGCTGGCGGCGGCGCCCACGGCCGCCAATACCCGGTACCGGGTCAGGGACGGTTTACCGCCCTTCTTGACCACCGCCATCTTCTTGCGGTTGGCGGGGCTGCGCCCGATCAGGCCCTCGACCTTTCCCTGGCCGGGCCGCGGCCGTCCCCACACCAGCGCCTTGTAGCGGCGCTCCAGTTTCCTCTCTTCCAACTGGGCCGCCAAATGCCGGTGCGCGGTGTCGTTCTTGGCCGCCACCATCAGGCCGCTGGTGTCCTTGTCCAGGCGGTGCACGATGCCGGGGCGGGTGCCCCCGCCGATGCCCGACAGGCTGCTCCCGCAATGGGCCAAAAGGGCGTTGACCAGGGTGCCGTCCGGGTGCCCGGCGGCGGGATGCACCACCAGCCCCGGCGACTTGTCGATGACGATCAGGTCGTCGTCCTCATAGACCACGTTCAGCGGTATCGCCTGCGGCCGGGGCGCCGCCGGCGCCGCCGCCGGCACGAAGACGGCATAGACCTCGCCGGCCTTGACCTTGGCCGCCGCTTCGGTGACGGCGGCCCCGTCCCGCGTCACCCGGCCGGATTCGATCAGGCCCTTGAGGCGGCTTCGCGATAGCGCCGGCACGGCGCCGGCGAGAAACCGGTCGAGACGGTCCCGGGCCTTGTCTTGCGTCACGGGGACGGTATATGTGGTGTCCTTGTTCACGTTGTCGATCCTGCTAATGGCGCCGGTCCTTGCCGGCCCGGGAGGATAACATGCAATTGCTGAAGAGCCTTGTCATCGGTTTGGGGGTGCTCGTTTTGCTCGGCATGACGCTGCTGGTGTACGGCTTCTACCAAAAGGCCAACAATCCCGGCTGGCGGATGTTTTCCTCGCCAAGCGCCACCGGGGCGGCCGGGCCGGCGGCGCCCTTCGGCGAGCTCGACCTGAAACTGCCGGACGGATGCGTGATCGGGCGCGTCACCCCCGACGGCGAGCGCGCCTATATCAAGGTCCGCCCCCACGGCGCCAAAAGGGGCACGCCCATGGGCGGACCGTGCAACCGCATCGTCGTCATCGACGTGGTCCGGGGCCGGGTGCTCGGCACCATCAAGCCCGGCCCGTGATCCGCCTTCCCGATCCTTTCTTTCGGACCATCGCCGATGAGGCCGAGGACGCCTATCCGATGGAATGCTGCGGGCTGTTCGTCGGCAGGCGCAAAGACGCCGGGGACGATGTCCTGATTACCCGCGTCCAGCCCAGCCCCAACGTCGCCGGCGGCGACCGCCGCGGAAGCTTCCTGGTCGACGCCAAAATCCAGTTCGACATGATGCGCGAGCTCGGCGACGGGCCGGAACAGATCGTCGGCCACTACCATTCCCATCCGGACCACCCGCCCCGGCCGTCGGACCGCGATAAACAATCGGTATACTATCCGGACCACGTTTGGGTGATCATCGGCGTCGAAGACGGCCACGCCGGCGAGATCGCGGCTTATTTGTTCGACCACGCCGCCGATCAATTTCAACAGGTCGACATCGTTACCGGCAACCCGGGAAATTAATAAGACAGGAGCCCCCCCTTTGAACTTCGCTTCCGACAATATCACCGGCGCGGCGCCGGAAATCCTCGACGCCATCCAGGCCGGCAACGGCGGCGCGCTGCCGCCCTACGGCAACGACGACGTCACCCGCGCCGCCGAGGCCAAGGTGGCCGGGGTTTTCGAGACCGGGGCGGCGGTGTTTTTCGTGGCCACCGGGACGGCGGCCAATGCGCTGGCCCTGTCGGCAACGACGCCGCCCTGGGGGGTGATTTTCTGCCACGCCGGCGCGCACGCCAACGACACCGAGGCGGCGGCGCCGGAGTTCTTTTCCGGCGGCGCCAAGCTGATCGCCATCGACGGCGAGGACGGCAAAATCACCGCCGCCGCCCTCGCGACCGCGATCGCCGGAGCGCACGCCGGCAACGTCCATCACGCGCAACCGGCGGCCGTTTCCATCACCCAGGCGACCGAGGCCGGCACCCTTTACGGCCTCGATGAGGTCGCCGCCATCTCCGCCGTCTGCCGGAATCATGATCTTAAACTGCACATGGACGGGGCCCGGTTCTCCAACGCCGTCGCCGCGCTCGGCTGTTCGGCGGCCGAGGCGAGCTGGAAGGCGGGCGTCGACGTGCTCAGCTTCGGCGCCACCAAGAACGGCGCGCTGACGGCCGAGGCCGTGGTGCTGTTCGACAAAGAGCTGGCCCGGGACTTCGGCTACCGGCGCAAGCGCGGCGGCCATTTGTTTTCGAAGATGCGCCTATTGTCGGTGCAGTGGGACGCTTATGTCACCGATGACTTGTGGCTCAGGAACGCCGCCCACGCCAACGCCATGGCCAGGCGCATGGCCGATGGGCTGAAAGGCATCGACGGCGTCGAGTTGACCCGCCCTGTGCAGGCCAACATCCTGTTCCCGCGCCTGCCGGCGGCGGTCATCTAGGGGCTCAAGGCCGACGGCTTTCGGTTCTACGAACGCGGCGGCGAAAACGTCATCCGCTTGGTCTGCGCCTTCACCACCGCCGCCGAAGAGGTCGACGCCTTCATCGGCGCCGCCAAGGGCCACGCCGCCGGTTGAAGGACTTGCCGCCGGCGGGCGCTTGGGTAACACTGGGCGTTCAAGCCCCGGACGTCCCCTTCGTCTAGCGGCCTAGGACATCGGCCTCTCACGCCGAAAACACGGGTTCGAGTCCCGTAGGGGACGCCAATCTTTATATGGTCATATAACTGTTTGAAATAATTGAATTTATAAGAAGGCTAATTTCGATATATGTATACGGTTTATGTATACGATTCGAAGCTAAATTACTACACTTTCACCCAAGATAAATGCACCAATTCTTTGTAGTTGCTGCCCTTATCTTGGCAGATGCATCCCTGAAATTCGTAGAAAATAGACTCCCAGTAGACGCTAGGGTCCAAAGAGACGTGCTCTGTCTGGCTCTTGGATAAGTTAAAACTACTCCCAGAGCGTCTCTTAAGGGGGGCACCCCGGGGGGCAGGGGGTGTCTCGCTTCTTCTTCTCGGAGGCTGAAATTAGCTAGTAGAAAATCAGTCAAGATACCTTCTCAACTCTGCCATAATCCAACCTCATTTCTGTGTGGAAATTCAACCATGAAAACACTCTTGATCCGTACATCCATCATTGGGGTGTTTCTCCTGGCGCTGTTCTTCGGCGCTGTTGCTGCTGGAGGCACATGGTTTTCTCTCAAGTCGCATTCTTATTGGTTGGATGGCTCTGCAGTTGAGAGTTGTGAGAATTTAGTGGAGCAGAAGGAGGGCACAAACGAAAGCCAGTGCGCTGAAGACAGTTCCAGGGAGCATTTGGTTTTCTTCTTCCTTGGTGGCATTACAACAGTCATCTCCGGCATCCTCAGCCTAGTGTCCCTCGCAATCGGCATCATCTCGCTGCGACGACACCGGCGTAGGATAAGACTGGAAAAGCAAGAGGCAGCATAATGGCTAACAGCGGCATTCCTTGGATCGACCTAGTGTTCGACACAGCGGTGAGGTGGCTCCTCGCCTGGGCCGACTTCTTCGGGATCACCTACGAGGAGATCAACGTTTGGCTATTTTGTATCCTTTGGCCCCTCCTAACAGCTGTGCAAACAGTGGCGATCATTTACCTTTGGCGTCGATCACAGATTGCTGGGCAATGCGAAACCGCCTGATCATCTTTGGAGCCTGTTCTGCTGCGGTGGGAGCACTAGTCATAGGCATTTCTGTTTTGTCTGATCCGGTTTTTAAATTGGAAATCGACCCAACTCTCCAAAACCATTTCTCCAACGACAAGGAAAACTGGTGGAAGGAACTGCCTGTTGAAGTTCTGCCGTTACCCAGCGGTGTCCATGGTGTCCGTAACCACGAAGGACTTGAAGCGGCGAAGGAACAGTTGAGGAAACTTATTGCCGGACGGTCTATTCTGGGGGACCTGCCGATTGTGGGGGTGTCCCCTTCCAAGGATGGCTCGGTTGAAATGGTCCTGTCAAAAGAGACAGCGGACTGCGGAACCATGACTGATGAGGTGCGGTTGAAGCGCAGGGGCTTCGTAGACATCGACAATGATGGCGTTGCGGAACAGTGCGTCTTTCTTGGCCGAGCAGAGAGAACCGACACCTGCGGCTATGGGTCAGGCAGTTTCCTCGGCTATGGAGACTGGTACGTGCTCGGGAAAAGAACGAAAAAGAGCGAGGTCAAACTCCTTGAGGTGCGTGAAGCAGAATGCGGTGATACGGGCAGTGGATCTGGTTAACCTTGGATGCAATCCGTAAGCAGGAACCGACAATGCAGAAACTTATTATCGCCTTGTGTATGTGTGGTGCTGTGACGATTGGTTCGCCGTCTGTGGCATTGGCCGATTATAAAGATGGCATTGCCGCCTATCAGCGTGGTGACTATGCAACTGCGTTGAATGTGTGGAAACCTCAGGCCGAGCAGGGAAATGCCAAAGCGCAGTTCCTTCTGGCCTCAATGTACTTAGGGGGCCAAGGTGTTCCTCAGAATGTTACTGAGGCAGCGAAATGGCTTCGTCTTTCTGCCGCTCAGGCATTTGACAGCGCTCAGTCACTCCTGGGTAGATTATATGCTGACGGAGTAGGGGTTTCTCAGAACTTTACCGAGGCAGTGAAGTGGTATCGTCTTGCTGCCGAACAGGGAAATGCCGGCGCCCAATACAGTCTGGGCGTGGCGTATAAAAAGGGACAAGGCGTTCCCCAAGACATTGCAGAAGCGGTCAAGTGGTATCGTAAGGCTGCGGAACAGAACGATGTGAAAGCGCAGAGCCAAGTCGGTACGCTTCTCTTAGTCATGTATGCAGCCAAGGGGCAGGATGTCCCTCTACCCGTGGAAGCGATCAAGTGGTTTCGGAGGGCAGCGGAAAACGGAGATGTCGGATCACAGACTATTCTCGGAGGGATTTATGAGACAGGAGCCTTAGTCACTAAGGACTATGTACAGGCGTATATGTGGTTCAATATCGCAGCGGGAAATGGTGACGTGAACGGAAGAAAGGGCCGGGATATTCTTGAAAAGCGTATGACCGCTACGGATATCTCAAAGGCGCAGAAACTCACTAAAGAGTGGATGAAAAAGCACCCGCAGCAGAAGTGATAAACCTTTGGTAGAGGAGATTGCGTAGACTTGTAGGGAGAATAGAAGGAGGGGGGGCAGTTCAGTTAATATCTAATACAATCGTTTAATATCAAAGCACTATGGTTTTCTCAAGGATGCTTTGGCATGAGAAGGACGATTGGGGGGTAGCAGTAGTGGGGCAAGATTGACGCACTGCTGCGTATGGGTGCCCTATGTTGAGGTCAATGTTGCTGCACCGCTATCAAAACCGGTAACCCTCCCCTTTCTCAAGGAGCGGTGTCAGATTAGGTCGGAACTACTTCAATATATTATATATACTACATTGCAGCTAATTTGCCTGATTTGCCTACCTTAGTTTATAGAATTGAATTCGTAACATAGTGGTATTATTGAGTTTTTATAGCTACTTTCTACTCCTTGTCCTTAATACTTACTACTCCTTCTCCTCAATAATGAGACAACATTGTGTCCCCCAATGGCCGTCGAATATCAGAAAGATTCCTGATTTCATCGTCTCAAAACCCTATAGGCGTCAGAAGACTCTGTATGACTCGCTGAGTCGCATCTCAAGTTTTCGGTTACCCGACGTAGGAAAGGAGCGTTAACCCGAGTCCTGAGTCAACCTAGGACTCCACATAGGTCATTCATGGTCATTGGGATGCCCTAATCCTTGATGCCGGGATAGGATATCTTCTGGATTGCGTCTTTCTTCTGCTTGAAGCTTGCCCCGCCACTGTACGTATCGAGTGCCAGCGTTCCGGTGCTGTGGCCAACAATTCGTTGGATCAGTGAAACCTCCACTCCCGCCTGCTCCAGTTGGGTGACGACGGTATGCCGGATCGAGTGGAAGGTGTGCTGGCGGCTTTTGAAGCCAAGCCCAGTTTTCAATCTCCCGAACCGCTTGCCAACCGCATCGTGCCTCTTTTCATATTTGTCGGGCTTCAAGCCTGAAATCAGATAGCCATCCTTGCTGGCCTTTCTTAGGCGCTTAAACGTGTCCTTGAGATTTGAGTGGAATGGCACTTCCCGTATGCCGGATTTGGTTTTCGCTTCCCTGATGTTCATCCTGTCCGTCGTGACATCCACAATCTTCAAGGCACAGATTTCCTCGATACGCATCCCCGAATAGATCGCTATGCGGATCAGGTCGGTAAGCTGCTGGTCCTTTTTCTCCTCGGCAGCCTTAAGCAGCCGTACGATTTCCTTGGGATCATAGGGGAGCACTTCGACCTGGCCGCCATTCTTCTTTCTGAAACGATGGCCAGCAAACGGATCGTACTCCTCCGGCACTTCTTCTAACTGTTGCAGGTATCGCCAGTATTGCCGGAGGTGCGTTATGCCTCGGCGAATTGTGGAAACGGAAGCCCCCTTCTGTCTTCGGCGGTCAATCCACTGGGTAACGGCTTTCTTGGTGATTTCCCCAACGGAAGGGAATTCCTGGGCAAACCTCAAAACTTCTGATTTGGCCATGTCCTTCGTCTTTTCCTCGGCGTCATAGGCCGAATACCAATCATCCAGATAAGCGGTGGTAGGGACCTTCGAGCCGGAGACAATGTTCATGTAGTCAAGGACGAGCTTTCCTTGGGGCATCGATGCAATGACTTCGTGCTGGTTTGGGTTTGCTCCGGCATGGGCCAGAAGAGCGCTCATTCCTCCATCAATGTACGTGTCTATGGCCTCCTCCAGCGCCTCATTCTGGTATTCGGACTGAATCTCGTCACCGCCCTCGGCTTCCTTGAACAGGCGACGCCAGTACATGGCAGCGTTGATCAGGTTATCGTCATTCCCTTCACGGACGGCCTTGATCTTGTTCACGATTAAATCCAGATGGAATTGCTTGCGTCGTTCTGCTTCCGCCAGGTCCGTCGTTTTCAGCGAACGGATATACTCATGCTTTCCGGCAAAGGCATGACGAACCCCTTGTGGAATTCGGTAGCGGAAGCACCATGTTCTGTGGTTTAGTTTGAGGTATGGATGTTTCGAGTAATGGGGCATGAGAGGGTGTTTTGTTCAGTTGTATGTATACGGTTTATGTATACGACTTTTCATCATAAGTCATTAGGAAACTGATGTAATTGCATAAATTAATAGTGTGGCGTATCCTCCCGTAGGGGACGCCAATTGCTTACCGTCCCTCTGAATTCTCAGGGAAATTTTTCCTTAAATGTTGGCGTTCTCCTCATGAGGAGGGTTGACATTCTCCTGAATGTTCTATGTATGTTCTTTTTCGGGTTGGCTGAAAGTTTACCAAAAACGCCGAGGCGACGGCTTGGTATCGCCGACCTGAAATTCTCGCGCCCGCCGGGTCCGGCCAATTCACGAAATGGTCGGGCAACCCAAAGCGGATAACGCTCCCCAACATCTAATCGAATTCGCTCCGAACCGCTGCGGCCTTTCGGCGGCGGGTCCGCGTATCGGTTTCGAGGAGCGAGTTCCTCTACCCGTTTCCTCGAAACCCGGATCAATTTTTACTATGAGGAGACGAACCATGTTCGCATCTATCAAACTGAATTCGACCCTTGGCCGATCATACAACGTCGATCCGGACGACGTACTGAAGATGAAACAGATTCTGAAGACTCTCGGGTTTTACGAGGTGCCCACGTACGGCATGACGCCCTATCCCGACGAGCCCTTGTTCGAGGCGATTGAGGCGTTCCAGAAAACGCACGGGTTAAGCCGCGACGGAATCATGAAGCTCGATGGAGAAACGGAAATCGCCGTCAACGAAAAGGTTGCCCTGGCCGGCGGCCCGGACGGGCGGGTTCAAGTCGATGCTTATACGCAGAACCGCGACGGAGAAACCGTAGGGGTTGCCAGCCACACCCGCTCGGCTCCGGGTAGTGGTGCAAGCACGGAATCTCAGCAAATCAGCAGTTCCAAACCACCCCCGATGAAGCCACCGGTTCATAACGCCAAGGTCCGAGAAGTGGATGGTTATGGATCGGGGGAATTTGGCGCAAGGAGGAAACGGCCCGACGGTAGTATTTACCATCACGAAGGCGTCGATATCGTTACGACTCCAGGTGAAACAGTCTTCAGCCCGGTCGATGGGACCTACGTCGAGCCAGCAAAAGCCGATGATGACCCAAGATACTCTGGCGCTTTCATCAAGACCGGCGACGGAGCCGAAGTGAAGATTTTCTACATCAAACCGGTTTCAGGCCTGAAGAGAGGCGACAAAGTAGAAGCCGGAAAAACGCCGATAGGAACTGCACAGGATATCGCTCCCAAATACCCTCCAAGAAACGGTAAGCCAATGACCAATCACGCTCATATCCAGGTCAAAAAGGATGGAAAGGCGATTGATCCAACCGGACCTCTAACAGGTCGAAAGTAATTTCCCTAACACCAACCCGCTTGTGCACGGAGCGGGTTGGTGATTTTTTTAATATGTGGCAGTGCCCCGGGGATATACTTATTCAATTCTTTTCACCGACACGGAAACATCGAAACGTGGGAACGGAAAAAAGAGATTTACCCAGGGCCTTATTGACGTCGCTTGCGGTGTTATCGCTTTCCATTTCTTCAGCGACGTTGGCTGGAGGAATCGAAGCACAGGGAGAACTCCGTTTTGTCTCTCCCACCGACGCCACATCGAACTGCATCGGCAATCCGATAACGCCGCTTTGCGCCGTGGAAACCTTCATCGCCTGCACCCTTCGTATTGAGCCAAGCCTGTGTCGCCGCATCGGTATCGATGACTACAATTATCCAAAGCAAAAAGGCACCTCCCGGTATTACGTTGTCTCGACCCGCACGATTCCCGAAGGAGAGAACACCGGAAATTTACCGAATACTGATCAAACGAAACCTAGTCTTGTGGAAATTACTATCTTAGAGCCAGACTTTCGACTGGACTGGTGCCCCGAGGGATGCAAGACGTCATATTTTCTCAAACAAGTCGGTGATCTTTGGCTAGTCGATGGGCACGCTGTCTGGGGTGCGCCGTGACCTTCGTGAAAGGTATCGAAAATCCCGCAGCCTGAAGACGGCAAGATGAATGCGCATAACCTCCCTTTTTCCTGGTACATAAAACTGGTACAGTGCGCTGCGCCACAACAAGGTGGACCAGACTTAACCCCTTGGTATTTCAGGGGTTATAAAACTGGCGTTCTTCTCCCGTAAGAGACGCCAGCTTCCCTCAACGGACGAAATCCATGTTTTACAAAATCGGCGACCCGCACGGGCTTCCCCACGATCCCTTCAAAAGCTGCGTCGTGCCCCGGCCGATCGGCTGGATTTCGACCATCGGCGCCGACGGCGCCGTCAACCTGGCGCCTTACAGCTTCTTCAACGCCGTCGCCGCCGAGCCGCCGATGGTCATGTTTTCCACCAACGGCAAGCAGGCCCACGGGCCCAAGGACAGCGTCGCCAACGCCGAGGCGACCGGCGAGTTCGTCTGCAACATGGCGGCCTGGGACTTGCGCGACCCCCTGAACCTGACGTCCACCCCGGTGCCGCCGGAGGTCGATGAATTCGAGCTCGCCGGCCTGGAAACGGAGCCTTCGGAACTGGTCAAGCCGCCCCGGGTCAAGGCCTCGCCGACGCACCTGGAATGCGTTTATCACCAGACCCTGGAGCTTCCCTGCGACATCGAAGGCGGGCGCAACGCCATCTGCGTTGGCCGCGTCGTCGGCGTCCACATCCAGGACGAGTTCCTGACCGGTGGCAAGATCGATATCGCCCGCATCAAGCCGCTGGCCCGCCTCGGCTACCGGGACTACACGGTGGCCGAGAAGGTCCTCACCCTGTCCCGGCCGAAAGAGGATTAGAGGGGGCGTTCCTTTCACATCCCCCTTCCCTTCCCGGCCCGGGTGTTTAACAATTACCCCGATGGACGAGCTTAGTACTCACTTTCATAATTCCATGATACGTAGGACGGCTTCCCGAGGTCATCCGGTTAGGCGCCGGTGCCGCCGTGATGCTGGCGCATCACAAGGGGGCGGCAACGCGGCCGGGGGCCTCGGGAAGCCGCCCGCG
>NZAZ01000016.1 GCA_002686255.1 Rhodospirillaceae bacterium | reverse complement strand
TACCCTTCGAGACGGACCTCCGGTCCTCCTCAGGGTGAGGCATAAGGTATTGTAATTCCTCATCCTGAGCAGCGAGCGCAAGCGAGCGTGTCGAAGCCTTATCCTGAGGAGCCGGCCAGCGGACGGCGTCTCGAAGGATTGTTGGAGAAAATCCACTTTTTCAGCAACCTGCTAGGCGATATCGGATCAACAAGGCTGATTCTCGGGGCCGCAATCGCGTTCGAAAAAAACTTTAAGTTATCCCCAGGTTCCACAGGGTTGTGGATCGAATCCGTCTTCCGTTCCGAAAAAAATACCGGTATGGTTTTTTCAGAGCTTAGGGAGTTAGTTGGCTTGCCAATTGAGGAACTAAGTTCTAGCTCAAAGTTTCCCAGGGTCCGCAAGGATTTGAAGAGATTTTGAGTGGGGAGCGGCCCCGCCGGGCAACCGGAGGGGCTGTTTCTTTTGTGTCTGTCCGTGTCCGGGCCTGAGGGGTCTCGGGGGACACACCCGAGCGCCCTACCCCTCTGTCATCAGTGGCGGGACCCCTTTCCGCTGCCGCCGAATACGTCTATACCTGCCGCCCATGCCGATGATCACCGACACCCAGGCGCTGGCCGGTTTCTGCGCCCGCCTTCGATCCGCCGACTACATCACCGTCGATACCGAATTCATGCGCGAGACGACCTATTGGCCGATCCTGTGCCTAGTGCAGGTGGCCGGGCCCGACGAGGCCCGCTGCGTCGACGCCCTGGCCGACGGCATCGATCTGGGACCGCTGTATGAGCTTCTGGCCGACGAAAACGTGCTCAAGGTCTTCCACGCCTGCCGCCAGGACCTGGAAATCTTCTACCATCAGGCCGGGAGGCTGCCGGCGCCGGTGTTCGATACCCAGGTCGCGGCCATGGTCTGCGGCTTCGGCGACTCGGTCGGCTACGAGACCCTGGTCACCAAGCTCGCCGGCGCCCACATCGACAAGGGCTCGCGCTTTACCGACTGGTCGCTCAGGCCGTTGAGCGAACGGCAGATCAAATACGCCATGGCCGACGTCACCCACCTGCGCCCGGCCTACGAGAAACTGGCCGGGAAGCTCCACGCCAACGGCCGCGAAAGCTGGCTCGAGGAGGAAATGGCGGTGCTGACCCGTCCCGCCACCTATGACGGCGAGCCCCGCGAGGCCTTCCGCCGCATCAAGACCCGTTCCGCCGACGCAAAGACTCTTGCCGTGCTGCGCGAGGTCGCGGCGTGGCGCGAATCCAAGGCCCAGCGCCGCGATGTGCCGCGAAACCGGGTGCTGCGCGACGAGGCGCTGGTGGAAATCGCCCACCACACGCCCAACACTCCCGAACAACTGGCCCGCACCCGGGGCCTCGGCGCCAGGCTGGCCAAGGGGGAACAGGGCCGAGAACTCCTGAAGGCGGTGAAGAAGGGCCTGGCGGTACCCGAGGGCGAGCGCCCGGAACCGAAGCTGAAACCGCAACTGCCGCGCGGCATCGGGCCGGTGTCGGACCTGTTGAAGGTGCTGCTGAAAATGAAATCCGAGGACTCCGGTGTCGCCTCGAAGCTGCTGGCCTCGGCCGCCGACATCGACCTCATCGCCGCCTTCGGCGGGGAGGCCGAGGTGCCGGCGTTGAAGGGCTGGCGCCGCGAGGTGTTCGGCGGCGACGCCCTGAAGCTGCGCTCGGGAGAGGTGTCAATGGCCGTCGGCGGCAGGAAGCTGAAGCTGGTGTCTACATCCTCATGATCCTGGTCGGGCGGATGGACTCGCCGTTCCCGCGCCCGAACTTGGGGTCGGGCCTTGAATCGAACTTAACAACGAGAGGTGAAGAGAGTGGCAAACGAAGGTTATCACGAACCAGTTGGAGAGTTGTCAGATGAAACGAAGGACATGCACCGGGCGATCACGTCTTTAATGGAAGAGTTGGAAGCCATCGACTGGTATAATCAGAGGGTCGACGCATGTAAGGACGCCGAGCTAAGGGCAATCCTTGCGNATAACCGAGATGAAGAGAAAGAACACGCCTCAATGGTGTTGGAGTGGATTCGAAGGAAAGATCCGACCTTCGATAAGGAACTCAAGGATTACCTTTTCACGGAAAAGCCTATTGCCCACGAATAGCTCGTCAGTCCGCTTCGGGTCCAGGCTGCATGAAAACTAATTTCGAGCTCTCGCAGCGCAAGATTGATTCACGGAGTCTCCGTTCCCGGCAATAACGAAATACGCAGAACTTGGGGTCGGGGAAATCAAAAAGTCCCCGGATAGCCGCCGCCGTCGATGAGCAGGTTCTGGCCGGTGATGTAGCCGGCCTGGGCCGAGCACAGATAAGCGCACAGTTCGCCGAACTCGCTGGGGTCGCCGAAGCGCCCGGCCGGGTTGGCGGCGGCCTTCCGCTTCGTCATCTCCTCGACCGGAACGCCGGCCTTGTCCGCGTTGACCTTGATGTTGGCGTGCATGCGCCCGGTATCGAACGGGCCGGGCAGGATGTTGTTGATGGTGACGTTGGCGGCCACCGTCTTCCGCGCCAGGCCGGCGACGAAGCCGGTCAGCCCCGAGCGTGCGCCGTTGGACAGCCCCAAAATCTCGATCGGCGCCTTCACCGCCGAAGACGTGATGTTGACGATGCGCCCGAACTGGCGCTCGATCATGCCGTCGACGCTTGCCTTGATAAGGAAGATCGCCGTCAGCATGTTGGCGTCCAGGGCCGCGATCCAGGTCTCCCGGTCCCAGTCGCGGAAGTCCCCCGGCGGCGGCCCGCCGGCGTTGTTGATCAGGATATCCGGCTCCGGGCACGCCGCCAGAACCGCCTTTTGCCCGTCCCCGGTGGTGATGTCGCAGGCCACCGCCGTCACCGCGCCGCCGCCGCCAACACCCCCCTGGGCCCTGATTTCGTCGGCCGCCGCGTCGAGTGTTTCCTCGGTCCGGGCGCAGATGGTGACGTCGACGCCTTCGCGGGCCAGCGACAGGGCGCAGCCCTTGCCGAGCCCCTTCGATGACGCGCAGACGATGGCTTTTTTTCCCTTGATGCCCAAATCCATTGACAGGTTTCCTCCCTAAATTTTTTCCAGCACTTGGCGCACCAGCGGCACCGTGATGTTGCGCCGTTCCTCCAGCGCCAGGTCGTCGATGGCGCCGACCATGCGCCGGGCGGCGTCAAACGAGCGCTCCATGCGCGTCAGCATGTACGAAATCACCTCAACATCGACCTTCAACTGGCGGTCGGCGAACTGCTTGACCAGGACGGCGGTGATCAGCGCGTCGTCGGGCGCCCCGATGCCGGCCTGGGCCGCCGTATTCAGCCTTGAGGCCAGATCGCCGAGGCCGATCCCCCACCGCGCCGGCGGCTGTTTCGCCGTCAGCAGGATGTGGCGGCCGGATTCCTTGACGTGGTTGTAGAGGTGCAGAAGCGGCTGTTCCAGGCCCCGGCCGACGGCCACCTCGGCGTCCTCCAGGACACACGCCCGGGCATCGCCCATGAGCGCCGGTGCCGCCTCGTCCTCAAGCCCCCGGAGGCCCACCGGCCGGGCGCCGCTTTTTGAGCGGAAGACCTCGGCCAGATGCGTCTTGCCCGATCCGGCGGGGCCGAAAATCATCAGCGCCGGACCCGGCCAGCCGGGCCAGGCGTCGAGCCAGCGGACGGCCCCGGCGTTGGGCGGCGCGACCAGGAAGTCGCCGCCGCCGAGGGCCGGGCGGCGGTCGAAATCAAGCGCCAGTTGCGAGGGGGGTGACGGGTGGGTGGATGGGGGGGTGTTCACTTCTTTTTCCTGGCCTTGCTTTTGCCCGCGGATTTGGACTTCGCCTTTGACTTACCCCGGGCCTTGCCGCCGTGGTAAAGCGGGCTTTCCAGGTACCTCGAAAGGCCGAAGCGGATCAACACGCCGATGATGGCCGCCGCCGGCACCGCCAGCAGCACGCCGGTGAACCCGAACAACGCGCCGCCGGCCAGCAGCGCGAAGATGATCCACGCCGGATGCAGGCCGATGCGCCCGCCGACCAGCCTCGGCGTCAGCACGTAGCTTTCGGCGGTCTGGCCGATGATGAAGACCACCGCCACCAGGCCGATGGGCAGCCAGTCGGAAAACTGCGCCACGGCGATGCCGAGCCCGATAATCAGGCCGCTGGCGGCGCCGAGATAGGGAATGAACGATATCGCCCCGGCGCCGATACCGACCAGAAGCCCGGATTCCAGCCCGACCACGCTCAGGCCGAAGCCGTACCACGTCATCAGCACCAGACACACGGAAGCCTGGCCGCGCACGAAACCGGCGATGGTGGTGTCGATGGCGGCGCATTGTTCGCGAATCGTGGGCGCCGCTGCCCGCGGCAGGTAGGAATCGAAGCGGGCCACGATCAGGTCCCAATCGCGGAGCAGGTAGAACGCCACCACCGGGGTGATGATGAGCAGCGACAGGACGTTGAAAACCGCCAGGCCGCCCTTCCACAAGCCGCCGAGGAGGCCGCTCATCCATTGGATGGCGGTGCCGGCGTAGGTGCCGGCCGCTTCCTTCAGGCGCTCCATCTCTTCCGCTGACAGGTCGGCCCGAAGGCGCTCGAGGAAGGGTTCGGCATAGTCGCGGAAGGTGTCGATGAGGCCGGGGACGAAGGCCGCCAGGCTGACGACCTGGGCCTGGAGCAGCGGAAACAGCAACACCAGCACGCCGACGGCGACGACGAAGAAGGCGGCGATGATGGCCGCCGCCGCCAAGGCCCGGGACAGGCCCTTCCGTTCCAGCTTGTCGGCCACCGGATCGAGGAAATAGGCGATCGCCATGCCGGCGACGAACGGCATCAGAACCCCGGACAGCGTTTGGAGGACGAACACGAAAACCGCCAGCCCGGCGATCCAGAACAGGGTTCGCATTTCTCGGCTCATTTCGGCTCCCCCGGATTGCCGGTGTCTTCCATGACTGCGGCGCGGTTGCTCCAGGTAATCACATAGGCGGTCCCCGACCACAAGGTCGTCACGGCGACAATATAACCGATTACCCCGACCGCCACGCCCCCGTCGAGGCCATAGGCCTCGACCCAAAGCACGATGACGGCGAAAACAAGCTGCACGAAGGTGTTGACCTTGGAAATGGCCAGCGGCCGCATGGTCAGCGTCTGGGTCACGGTCTGGAACAGGATCGCGCCGCCGATGATCACCAGGTCCCGGAACACCACCATGATCACCAGCCAGGCCTCGATGTAGCCTTGGTAGCCGAGCATAATAAAAACCGAAACCAGCAGCGCCTTGTCGGCGATCGGGTCGAGAAAGGCGCCGAAGACGGTTTCGGCGTCGAAGTACTTGGCGATGATGCCGTCGACGGCATCCGACAGCGCGGAAACGAAAAAGACCCAGAAGGCGGCCAGCATGCTGCCGCCGATGATCAGCCACAAAATCACCGGAACGGAGAACAGGCGCCCAAGAGTAATCAGGTTAGGAAGGTTCATGACTTCCCCTTCGGCGGCGCCCCGGCCAGGCCGAGCCGCCATTGCCCGCCTTCCTCGAACAGCTTCAGGTCCGATTGCTCCAAGGCCAGCGCCAACTGGTCGCGGTCGCCGATGAAATGCAGGTTGACCCGGACCTCGGACCGCGAAAGCAGCACCATTTCGGCGCGCCGGACGACGGCGACGCCGGCCAGCCGCGCGCGCACGTCGAGCCAGTCCTTGAGCCGGGTGATCGGCACCACCGCCGCGATCACGCCGGTGCGCTCGAACCGCATGATGTTGTCGCGCTTCCAGTTGTCCTCGACGACGAAGGTCAATTCCTCCGCCGCCCGGGCGAGAAGGGCGCCCACGGTCTCATTTTCCTGTTGGCCGAAGCTCATGACCTCGGTCTGTTCGCGGAGCTGCATGCCGTAACGGGTGAAATAGACTTCCAGGACCCGCCTCGATTGGGCCGCCTCAACCCGCAGCACCCCGAAGGCCACCAGCGCGTCGCTGGCGCCGTAACGCCTGGAGATGGCGTTCAGCCGCTGCAGGTCCCCGTCCATGGCCTGCTCGGGGCCGATGGCGGCGATGTCGGCCAGATCGCCCAGCGGCATCAGGGTCGGCACCAGCCCCTGGCGGGCCGGGCGCGCGGCCCAGGCGTCGCGCCACGGGTTCGGTTCGTCCCACAGGATCAACGCGCCGGCGTCCTGAAACACCGCCAGCACCAGCACCGGCTTGGAGACGGTTTCGGCGAAGCTGAAGCCGAGGTCGTTGAGGAGCCCGCGGATTTCCTCGTGCTTGAAGCGGAAATTCAGCCGCGCCAGGTAGCGCACGGCGGAGGTCTTTTCCTCGGCGATGGAAAAGTCGTTGACGTAGGCGGCGATCTCGTCGGCCGGCAGGTCCGGCAGGCCCTTGTGCTCGATGCGCAGCGTCAACCGCTCCAGCAGCCGGCGGAAGGCCAGTTTCCGGCCTTCGATCAGGGCCTGCTCGCGGGCCTCGGCCGCGGTCTCGGCGGTGACGTCGACGGCGACGTCGCGGACCTCGAAAACGTCCCTCGTCTGGGCCGTCCCTGGCCCGGCGGCGGAAACGACGAACAGGGCCGTCAGGCCGGCCAGCAAAAACAGGCGGGTTCTCCGGTCAATCATCAACATCAGCCATTACAAAACGGCACGGATACATTATCTTCAACCCTCCCCCCCCAGGACTGTTGGGGGCAGCAATCTACCATAGCCCGTCCGAGGAGGAAGGTATTAGCCAAAAAGGGCATAAAAACGGCGGCCGCTACAAGGACGCCGGCGTCGACATCGAGGCCGGCAACGCCTTCGTCGAAGCCATCAAGCCGTTGGCGGAAGCCACCAAACGGCCCGGCGTGGCCTCGGACCTGGGCGGTTTCGGCGCCCTGTTCGACCTCAAGGAAGCCGGTTACGAGGACCCGATTCTGGTCGCCGCCACCGACGGCGTCGGCACCAAGGTCTTGGTCGCCGAAGCCGCCGGCCATCACGACGCCATCGGCGTCGACCTGGTCGCCATGTGCGTCAACGACCTGGTGGCCCAGGGGGCGGAGCCGCTTTTCTTCCTCGATTACCTGGCCACCGGCAAGCTCGACGTCGAGGCCGGGCGCGATTTGGTCGCCGGCATCGCCGAAGGCTGCCGCCAGGCCGGCTGCGCGCTGATCGGCGGCGAAACGGCGGAAATGCCGGGCCTGTACGAACAAAGCCGATACGATTTGGCCGGCTTCGCCGTCGGCGCCGTCGAACGCGGCCGGGTGCTGACCGGCGAGACGGCGAAACCGGGCGACGTGATCCTCGGCCTGACGTCGTCGGGCCTGCACGCCAACGGGTTTTCGCTGGTCCGCCGCGTGGTCGAGGACTTAAGGCTCGATTACGCCGCCCCGGCGCCTTTCGATCCCGAGCGCGGTCTCGGCCGGGCGCTGCTCGACCCGACGCGGATCTACGTCCAGCCCTGCCTCGCCGCGGCGGCCACCGGCGGCGTCCGGGGCTTCGCCCACATCACCGGCGGCGGCCTGGTCGAAAACATCCCCCGGGCCCTGCCCAAGGGCCTGACGGCGGTGCTTGACGCCGATGCCTGGCCGTTCGCAACCGTGTTCGGCTGGTTGATGGGAACCGGCATCGAAGGCCACGAAATGGCCCGCACCTTCAACTGCGGCATCGGCATGGTGGCGATCGCCGCCGCCGACCGGGCCGACGAAGTCCTAGACGCGTTAACCGGCCCCGTGGCGTTGGCCCTCCGCATCGGCGCCGTCGAGGAAGCTGAAGGCGAAGACGCCGGCATCGCCATCGACAACCTGGACAGCACCTGGAGACCATGAAGGTCGCGGTCCTGATTTCCGGGCGGGGTTCCAACCTCCAGGCCCTGATCGACGCCGGGACGGAGCCCGGCTGGCCGGCGGAGATCGTGCTGGTGATCTCCAACGTCGCCGGCGCCGAGGGGCTGGAACGGGCGGAAAAGGCCGGCATCGCCACCGCCGTCATCGACCACGAAACGTTCGACGGGCGCCAGGCGTTCGACCGGGCGATGACCGCCGCCATCGAGGACGCCGGCGCCGAGTTCGTCTGCCTAGCCGGTTTCATGCGGCTGTTGTCCGACCCCTTCATCGAGCACTGGCGGGACCGGCTGATCAACATTCACCCGTCGTTGCTGCCGGCGTTCAAGGGCCTCGACGTGCATCAACGGGTCCTCGACGCCGGCGAAGAGGTTTCCGGCTGCACCGTCCATTTCGTGCGTTCGGAAATGGACGCCGGGCCGATCATCGTCCAGGCCGCGGTGCCGGTGCGCCCCGGCGACACCCCCGAGGCGCTGGCGGCCCGGGTGCTGGAACAGGAGCATAAGATCTATCCCCGGGCGCTCCGGCTGATCGCCGAGGGCCGGGTCACGGTCGAGGGCGAGCGCGTCCTCATCGACGGCCAAGAGGCGGCAAAAGAAGATGAACCACTAAGGCGCAAAGACACGAAAAAGAATTAACCCATCTTTTCCTTTTTCCTTGAGTCTTTGTGATTAAAAAATAAAGAGGCCCCGGCGGGGGTGCTGATCAATCCGCAAGGGGTTTAGGCGGGAGGCGTTGACGGGCCGATTTCGGGACCGACCCCCATCATCAGCGTCAATAAGAGAGCTTCAAGGAAAGGGTCCCGACCTTCTCGACGAAATCCGACGATTTGAGGTTGGAAAGCGCCCTGATGTATTCGACGTCCACGTTGACCGAGGCGTGTTCGTTCAGCGGGGTCTCCAGGGACGCCTTGCCGGCGTGGCGTTTGTCCAGGCGTTTCGAGCCGATGTCGAGGGTGACGCTCCTGTAGTCCTTGAAGGAGAACTGGTAACTGAGCTTCAATTTCGGCACGACGGTAAACAGTTTGACGGGCGTGTTGAGTTCCGCCTTCAGATAATGGCCGAGGAAGTCGAACTCCGCGCTTCTCGTGTTTTCGTTCTGGAGCCGATAGGTAAATTTCGTGAAGCTCTTGGCTTCGTTGAAAAAGAAGAAATTGTCGACGGCGCCGGCGTGCACGTTGGCGTCGCGTTCCTGGACGGTCCTGAAGTTCTTGTTCTGGTAGTTGTAGCTGGCGCTGACGTACCAGGAATCGGTCGCCGAAAAGCCGACCATGGGCTGGAAATTATTGAAGCTGAGGAAGTCGTTTCTGCCCAGGAGCGTACGCGAATACCCGTAGAAGGCGCTTAGGTCGAGGCTGGCGAGCTCCGTTGAGGCGAAAAGGGAGACGGAGTGCGATTGCAGATCGAACCCGTCCAGGTCCTCGAAAAGGGATTGGTAGTAGTCATAACCGGCCTCAAGGCCGAACGCCTTGCTGTCGAATATCTTGTAAAGGCCGGACCCCTCGATGATTGTAGCCTTGTCGCCCTGTCCGGAGGTGTCGTCGACCTGGGAGGTATTGACGTTGTCATCGAATTGGACTCCGACGCTGCCGCTGACCTTCCACGGGTTCTCTTTCTCGGCGCCAACCGCCAGGCCCGGCCGGTAAACCGCCAATCCGACCGCGAAAAAAATCAGCATTCGAGCAATCATTCCCAAGGTCCCCCAACCTTGAACGCTCGTTCAAAAAAACGGTCCTCTCGGGGGAATCTTTTTTTATTTTTATGTGGTTAAAATTTCTAAAGCCCGGCCCGGAGCGCGAAGGCCGGTGATTTTTTTGCCGTTTCCTGTTCTTCCTTCCAGCCTAATGTGAAAATTAGCATATATAGAAGATCAGATACACCCATATAACAAAATATAGTGTCTATAAACTTTAAAGAGGTGTGGGTTAAAGCTGAGAAATATCCGTCGAGTGACGTCAATTACTCGCCCGCGCGATGCTGGCCGCCGTAATCAGGCCTTTCCCTTGGCGGCGCCCTTGGCGGCGCCCTTGGC